>CANHYS010000385.1 GCA_947464585.1 Planctomycetaceae bacterium
CGGCGCCAGCGGCACGGCCGACACGGGCTGGACACCACTCCTCTCAGGCCAGCCCGCCTCGATCGAGCTGCCAGCCGACTGGGTCAACCTGCCCCGCGCGTTCAGCTGGTTCTCCACACTGCTCGCCAATAGCAACGTGCCGCAGGATGTGATCACCAGCATCACGATCGACCCGGAACTGACGAAGGGCTCGGCGGGCCCCAACGTCGGATCGGTGGCCTACCAGAATGTCGCGTGCTGGCTCGACTGGGCCAAACGCCAGTCACCCGTGACGAAGTCGATCGGGGTCGGCATGGCCCTCGAAGTCGATTCGCACACGCTGGCCAAGATGAACACGACGACGTTTCCCGCGACCGGGGACCTCGCCGCTCTCATTCCAAAGGCGCCGATCAGCCCGTACCTCGACGCACAAGGGTATCCGTCGTGGAGGCCGGGCGTATCCGAGCCGATCCTCTCGATGGCCTACATGGAGGCCTACGTCGGCAATGCACCGCCGCCGGCTCCCGCGAACCAGCCGCCGCCGCCCGACCGCCCCTCGGCCGGCTCCTACTTCCGCTGGATGACCGACAACGGCGCCACCGACGGCAAGACGCCCACGCCCCGATCACCGGCCGACGCCGCGGCCGATTTCCAACGCAGCCTGCTCGATTGGCCCTACGCCGCGGGGCAGGGGACGATCACAGTGTCGGGCTCCGGCGACAGCCTGACGATGACCGGCAGTGGCACGAACTTCGACGAACTCCAGCAATACGCCGCGATCTCATCGGTCAAAGCGGATGGCAGCCTCCTGCCTGCCACGGCGCCGTACTGGAAGGTGCAGAACGACGTACCCTCGGGCACGTCACTCTCGCTGACGGGGCCGTCGATCGACGTCAGCACGCCGAGCGGCTGGAAGTACACGGAGCTCACCATGGACTGGCAGGCACCCAACGTGCCGGCCGGCCTCGAAAATCGAATCACGTTCATGTTCAGTGCCGAGAAGGGGCAGGACCTGCCGTTCTTCGGCTACTGGCAGCTGCCCGACTTCCTGTCGTTCATGACGACGACCTCCGGCCTCCTCGGCTCGACCGATCCCACCACCGCGATCTTCGTCGACGGTAACGAAGGCCGGGGCGTGCCGCTGGCCAACTACGGCCTCTACAGTCTCAAACAGATCTGCTCGGCATGGAACATCGCGACGTATCCGGGCACGGCCGACGTGATCCCGCCGAAGGCTCCGCAGGTGGCCCTCGTGCGTGACACGGGGCTCAGTGCCAGCGATCGCATCACGAGCGACGGGCGGCTGGTGGTCGCCTCAGAACCGGGCGCGAGGATTCAGTATTCGACGAATGGTGGCCTGCGGTGGAGCCCTGTCTTCCAGGCCAAGCCCGGCCGCAATATGGTGCATGTCCGCCAGATCGATGCGGCCAACAACATCTCGCCCACCACCACATTCAGCTTCACGCTCGATCGCTCGCGGCCGGTGACGCCGCAGGTGATGCCTGCCCGATTGGCCGGGATCAACCTCTACGCCATCGTGACCCGCGACCCCTCCCTGTCGGTGCGACGGGTGGAGCGGAACGCGCTGGTCGAGTATTCGTTCCAAGGGCGTGCCGGATGGAGTCCATGGAGCACCGACTACGCGGCCGCCGAGGGCCGGAATGTCGTTCGTGTCAGACAGGTCGATGTGGCTGGCAACGTCTCCACGGTCAGCCGTGCCCTTGCGTTTCGGCTCGATACCTCGATAGCCGCCGCGTCGTCGCGATCGCTCCCCGCCACCTTTGCTCAGGAGCTACCCTCACTCGCGCCGACAGCATCGTCTCGCCGATTGGGTGGCCGCCCGCCGATCGTGTAAACGAGGGCTTCTCAATCATAAGGATTGGCCCCCAGCCGCCGGATGAGAAGGGCTACAATTCTGCCCAAAGCACGGCGGGCCGTTTCCGCCGGCGAACGGTCACGGCGGTGACGCCAGGTGGCTCGACTCGAAAGGTGAGGGGTTTGGCATGAGCGGAAGGCCGCACGGCGATTCGTCCCACGGCAACGCGATCGACTGTATCGTCTGCGGCACATGCGTCGCCGACATCCTCGTCCGCCCGGTGCCGCTCTCGCGGCCGGTCGGTGCCGGTCGATTGTTTCATGTCGAGCCGATCGAGGTGACCACCGGTGGCATCGTCTGCAACTCCGGCACCGCCATGCAGCGGCTCGGGATTCGCGTGGCGGCCTCGAGCCTCGTGGGCGACGATCTCTGGGGCGGCGTCGTCCGATCGCGGCTCGCCGCCGAGGGCATCGACACCGCGGCGCTCGAACCGCACGCCACGCTCGCCACCAGCACGACCGCCGTGCTGATCGACCCGAGCGGCGAGCGCAGCTTCGCCCATCACGTCGGTGCGCCGCACGCCATCGATCTCAGCTTCATCAAGCGACAGGCCGCCCACTTTGGCAAGAGCCGCATGGCGCTGGTCGGCTATTTTGGACTCTTGCCTTCCCTCGAGCCGGTGCTGGCCGACGCACTCGCGACCATCAAGGCGACAGGCTGCCGCGTGGCGCTCGAAACCGGCGGCTCCGGAGGCACCCTCGCGCAACTCGAGCCGGCACTCAAGCACGTCGACATCTACGTGCCCAGCCTCGACGAGGCCGTCCATCAGACAGGCCTCTCCGCGCCGGAGGAGATCATCGCCTGCTACCGACGGCACGGGGCAGGGGGGATCGTCGGCGTGAAGCTCGGCACGCGCGGCACGCTGCTGAGCCCCGCGGCCGGCGACGTGTTCGAGATTCCGTGCGTGCCGGCGCCCGGTCCGGTCGTCGACACGACCGGCGCGGGTGATTCATTCCTCGCCGGACTGATCACCGGCATCCTGAGGGGCATGCCGCTTCGCGAGGCCGGCCTACTCGGCGCGGCCACGGCCGCCTGCTGCGTGACCGGTCTGGGCGCAACCGCCGGTCTGCGATCGTTCGACGAAACGCTCCGTCTGGCCGAGGCTCAACCCAGATGAAAATCGATCACCAGCGGCAGGTGGTCGCTGGCGACATGCGAGAGGCTCGTCTTCACGATCCGTGCCTGCCGTACCTCGATCGCGCCCCGAATGAACGCCTTGTCGAGCGAACCGACCGCCAGCCATGCCGGGAACGATCGGAATTTTCCCGCCGGGTGGGTCACCTGGGTGAATCCATTCGCAGCCAGGCTCGCAGCGGCGAGTGTGTCACGCCAGTCGTTGAAGTCACCTACGACCATCGTCGGCAGGTTGTCGGCCGAGCGGAAGAGCATGTGCCCGAGCAGACGTTCCATCTGCCAGTGCCGCTCCCGCTCCGCCAGCCCCAGATGCGTGTGCACCAGATGCAATGGCCCCTCAGGACTGTCGATGAGCAGGAGCTGCGCCCCGCGTGGCTTCCGCGTCCCATGCCGCAGCAGAATCCGGTGCCGGTTTTCCACCGGCCACCGCGACAGCACGAGATTTCCATAGCCGCCTTCACCGACCGCCACGTTCGCCTGAAACACCGAGTGGGCCCGAAAGTAGCGTGAGAGCAACCGGGGCTGATCGTCGAGCCTGCTCCGCGGCACGAGACGGTCCACCTCCTGCAGGCAGATCAGGTCGGGATTCTCCGCCTCGATGCAGTCGATGATCCGCGCGAGCGAATACCGCCGGTCACGGCCGCCGATCCCCTTGTGGATGTTCCAGCTCAGCAGTCGCATGGAATGGAACGCTGACCGCGGTCAGCCTTTCTGCTTCTGTCGCATGTAATACCGCTGCA
>CANHYS010000386.1 GCA_947464585.1 Planctomycetaceae bacterium
ATAGGCGTGCACCCACCGCATCTGGTCGGTGCCACTCCGCACGGCCGGCACCGGCACCCGCCTGTCCATGATCACCTGGTAGGTGAAGGCGATGCCGTGGGCGGTGATCGGCGCTCCGTCGCTCCAGATGAGATCATCCCGCAAGACCACCTTGTCGAGCAGCCCGTTGCCACTGGTCTGCCAACTCACCACCGTCTCGGCCGAGGCGAAGGGGTCCAGATCACGGCCGAAGGAGAAGAGGCCGAAGCCGGTGAGGCCAAGGATGTCGAACTCGGCCGAGGTGCTGATCATGATGGGATTGGTGCTGCCGAGGTCGCCCGCCACGTGGCGGTCGATCCGCGCGGAGAGATTCGCGGCCCCGTCGCCGGGCAGACGGCCGAGCGCGGAAAGAATCTGTCGATTGATCGCAGACGAGGTGTTGCGGAGTGCCAGCGCCTCGGCCACCGGACCGGGGGTCGGTTCCTGTGACTGCTGCTGCCGCAGGATCGCGAGGCCGTCACGGACGGGCCGGTCGATCCAGGTGGAGTCGCCGTTGAGCGAGGCCAGCGGCGGCGGATCGAAGGGTTCGAGCGGCTTGTCCTGTGAGGTGCCTGCGGTCGCGACGGCGGTCGCCTGGCCGCCGGTCGATTCCGCCAGCGCCTTCACCGGGAGTTCCTCAGCCCGGCGGCTGCAGGCCGGCAGCATCACAGCCAGTGCCACCAAGACCACCCGTCCAGGCATGATCATCCAGCCGGACATGACCTGGGAAGCAGAAAAGGCCGAATCGTTCCATCGACGCATGCAACGCCTCCATGTGCAGGGACGGGCACTGCAAAAGAGCCCACCAGGATCGCGATGCTACGGCCCGCGCGGCGCCGCGGTCAACGTCCGCCGGGGAACTTGTGGCCGAGTTTCTCACGCTTTGTGGCCAGATACCGCTCGTTGAACTCGTGCACGGGCGGCAGGATCGGCACCTGGTCGACCACTTCGAGATCGAAGCCGCCGTAGATGAAGGCGTCGGTCTTCTTGGGGTTGTTGGTGAGCAGGCGAACCTGCCGCAGGCCGAGATCCTTGAGCAGCTGGATGCCGACGCCGTAGTCACGGGAGTCGGCTTTGAAGCCGAGGGCGAGATTCGCCTCGACGGTATCGAGGCCCTTGTCCTGCAGTTCGTAGGCGCGGATCTTTTCCACCAGACCGATGCCGCGGCCCTCCTGCGGCAGGTAGACGAGCACGCCGGACCCCTCGCGGCCAATCATGTCGAGTGCCATGTGGAGTTGGTCGCCGCAGTCGCACCGCAGGCTGTCGAGCAGGTCACCCGTGAAGCACGACGAGTGGAGCCGGACGAGCGGCGCCGCCACGTCCCACGGCTGTCCCATCACGAGCACGAGCGGCTGCTGTGTTTCATACTTCACGCCGTAGGCGATCACCCGGAAGCGGCCCCACTTGGTCGGCAGGTCGGCCTCGGCGATGCGGTGCACCAACTTCTCACGTTGCCTGCGGTGCCGGATCAGTTGCTCGATGGAGATGATCTCGAGGCCGTGTTCACGGGCGAGCGCAAAGAGCGACTCGCGGTCGGCCCGATTGCCGACATCGTCGAGGATCTCGCAGAGCACCCCCGCAGGCGCCAGCTCCGCCATCCGGGCGAGGTCGACCGCGGCCTCGGTGTGTCCGGCACGCCGCAGCACGCCTCCCTCTTTCGCGACCAGGGGAAAGAGATGACCGGGCCGCACGAAGTCGGACGGCGTGCTGGCGGGATCCATGATCGCGGCGATCGTGTCGGCACGCTCGGAGGCGGTGATGCCGGTCCGTGCGGTGCGGTGGTCGACCGGCACGGTGAAGGCGGTGCCCAGTGGTGTCGAGTTCGACTCCACCATCATCGGCAGTTCAAGCCGCATGGCGAGGTCCGGGAGGATCGGCATGCAGACCTGACCGCGGCCATGCCGGATCATGAAATTGACGATGTCAGACGAGGCCTTTTCGGCGGCACAGACGAAATCCCCTTCGTTCTCCCGGTCCTCGGCATCGACCACGATCACCATCTCGCCACGGCGGATGGCGGCCACAGCGGCGTCGATCGAAGAAAATTCTGCGGGCATGGGGATTCCTCTGTTCCCATGATTATAGGATGAAGAATCGAACGGCCGAGTCTTTTCCCGGCGACAGCCAGCGACTTTGCCTGAAAAATCGAAAAACCGGTGGCATTCATGCTCGACCGTGAGGAATACATCGAACAGTCCCACCTGTTCAGGGCGTTGGCTGAGCGAATCGCCGGGGGCGTCGCCGCCCAGGAGGCGCTCGTCTCGATCGGGCAGGAGATTCTGGCGACATCGAAGCTGCCAATGGCGATCGACTACCTGGTGGGGGAACTCAAGCTCGTCGGCACCCTCTCGACGGCGATGGCCAGACTGCACCACTACTTCAGCCCCTTCCAGACCTTCGTGATGCAGCAGGCCGAGTCGGAGGGCGGTCGGTTCGACCTGCGGACCGGGCTGGCGATCCTCGAACGTGAGGCGGGCTACCGCGCCGAGGGGGCATCGCCGCAGGGGCTCTTCTTCTATCGCTTCGAGTGTCTCTCGCGAAACCGGCTCGACTTTGCCCGCGGCCTGATCGCAGTGGCCGACGACGACATCTTCGACGGCACGTGGCAGGATTGGATCCACACCGTCTCCCGCCAGGTGGGCCTCATCGATCTCGCCGATCTCGTCTTTGTCCGCAGCCCCGAATACTGGCGGCTCGAGGCGCGCGACTCGCTGCTGGCCGGCCGCGAGGATGCAGGGCCCGACCGCGTGATTCTCTTCGGCGACAAGGAGGGGCGGATCGCACGGGCCAACCGCGGCAAGGATCCGCTCTTTTTCTTCGCCGCCCTGCAGCGACAGCTCGGCTATCCGACCATCCCGCGTCCCGCTCCCGTCATTCCCGGCGCCGAGACGCCCGCGATGATGGCCCGCCGGATCGAGCGGCTGGAGTTTCGGGTGAAGCTCCTCGAGGAGGAGGCCCGCGGCGGCATCGACCTGTCGCGGTTCGATCCGAAGAATGTTCAGCAACCGCGAGCCGAATGAGCAACGCCACCATGCGTGACGACGCCGAGGCCATCTGGACGGCCGCCATGCGTGCCGTGCAGCCGGAGCGTCTGGTGGCTGCGCGGCTGTCGCTGGAAGGGGATGGGCGGCAGTTGTGCCATGACGGGCAGCCGCTCGATCCGCCGCTGCGGCTCGACGAGGTCGATCGGATCGTGGTGGTGGGGGCAGGCAAGGCGGCAGCGGGCATGGCGACGGCGATGGAACAGCTGCTCGGGCCCGAGGGTCTCGCACGGCATCGCGTGACGGGGCTCGTGAGCGTGCCGGCTGGATGCGGCCGTCGCCTCGCGGCCATCGAGGTCCGCGAGACCCGTCCCGCGAAAGCCAACCTGCCGACGCCCGCCGTCGTGCAGGCGACCCGCGAGATCATGACGACGATCTCGCAGCTCGGGTCCCGTGATCTGGCGATCGCGGTGATCACCGGCGGCGGCTCGGCGCTCTTGGCCGCGCCGAAGGATGGCATTTCGCTCGACGAGAAGATCGCCGTCACGCGGCGGCTCTCGGAGTCGGGGGCCGACATCGCCACGCTCAATGCCGCCCGCCGGCACTTGAGCCTCGTCAAGGGAGGCGGCTTGGCGAAGGCCTGCACCGCCGGGAACCTGCTCGTGCTCGTGCTCTCCGACGTGATCGGCGACGATCTCGATGTGATCGCCTCGGGCCCGTGCATGCCG
>CANHYS010000387.1 GCA_947464585.1 Planctomycetaceae bacterium
GTAGCAGAATCCGCCGGCGACGAGCATGCCGCAGCCGGCGAACCAATACGGCCCGTCAGAACCGCCTGCATCGACTTGCGTCTCACACCGATGGGGTGTTGTGCCAGCCATCACACCGGGCCGGAGAGTTCGCGGCGGAGTGGGGCCACGACCGGGGGTGGCACGAATTTGAGCAGCGCCTCGTCGTCGGCCAGGGGCGTGATCTGTTTGAGGAGCGATGACGAGATGTGCGAATACTGGGCGTCGGCCATCAGGAATACCGTTTCCACCGCGGGATCGAGCTTCCGGTTGGCCAGCGTCATGGTGAACTCAGCATCGATGTCGGTCAGCGAACGCACGCCCCGCAGGAGCACATGCGCCCCCTGTTCACGCACGAATGCCACCGACAGCCCGCTGAACAACTCCACGCGGACATTCGGCAGGTCGGCGACCGATTCGCGGACCAGTTGCACGCGGTCGGCCAGCGTGAAGATGGGCTGCTTTTCCGGGTTGATACCGACGCCGACGACAATCCCGTCGAAGATCCGGCTGGCCCGCTGGATCACGTCGAGGTGGCCAAGGGTGATCGGATCGAACGACCCGGTGTAGACGGCAGTGCGCGGCCGGGGAGCGTGGGGAGGGGAGTGGGCCACGGGGGTGTGGATTCCTGTGGGCATCGGGATGGGCTTGGAAATGCGGTCGCCGCTGGAAGTGCCGCGCCAGGCCCGGCTGTCAGGGCCGTGTGGAAGCCGTGGGCCGCACGCAGGTGGCATCCCGCGGGATAGCCGATATCGTAAGGGAATTGGCTATGATGCGAATGGCCGTGTTCTGGAGGTAGGGATCCCGTGTCGAAATTGATGCCGTTTATCGGGATGATCGTGTCGGGGCTCGTCGCGATCCTGTTTCTCGCCGACGTGGCGGCAGGGTTCCCATTTCAACGGGTCAGCATCATGACGGACATCGGATTTATCGTCAGCAGCCTGATTCTGGCCTATATGAGCTGGTCGATCATGGAGAAGCCGCGCCGGTGAGCCGTCGGTCGGTTGTCGGGGCCGCTCAGGCCGCCTTGAGGACTGAACCGGCCACGGGGAGGCGGCCAGCTCCAGCGATCAGTGCAGGCAGCTCCGAGAGGCTGGCAAACGCCACCTGACCTGCAGCGTTTCGTTGCTCCGCCCACGATCGCCACTGCTCCATTCGGCCTCGGATCGCGGCGGCGTCGGCAACCGGCCCCTGCCCTCCCATGTCGAGCACTGCCAGCGAGCCAGGAACCAGCCCAGGCTGGGAACCCCATGGCAGCAGGCGGCTCACGAGGCCCGGCGGTGTCGCGGTTGTCTGGGTCACCTCCCACAGGCCCCAGAGCGTGCTCCGGCACGACCAGCCGTGCGGTGCCGGGCGGCGGCAGCCGCGGCTGATGTCGTCGAATCGGTCGCGGCAGACAACCCTGATGCCGCAGTCGACAAGCATCCGCCGGTGTTCCGCCGGCAACGCTCCGCGGATCGCCGCGGCATCCAATCCAGACGCTTCCGCGGTCGCCCTCGTCAGCAACTGCCGGAGTTCCTGACGCGACAGGTTCGCCGGAATCTCCAGAGCGACGTGCTGCGACGGGGCTGTGGTGACGCCACGCCCGGCGACAAGCTGCAGGCGGTCGAGCGGGGCGATCCAGGTCACCGGCATCGCGGCCCGGCGTGCGAATTCAAGGCATGCCTCCGCGGTCGACTGCGGCATGCCCGCGGAGAGCGGACAGCAGATGACCAGCGTGGTCGGCAGACCAGATCGGCCCATGGCGAATCCCCCCGTCTTGCCCACATGGGCCATGGCCCATGCCACTGCCCCCTTCCCTCGACCGATAGTGTCTATCGTCGCGGGTTTCCGTCGTTCTGGAATTTCATCCCGGCAGGCAGACAGTCCGGTCACGCAGACCGGGGGGCGTGGGCAATTTCCCAGTCCGCCATGGCGGCGACCAGGCTGTCGGCGACCGCTGCCGTTGCCTCGACGGTGGGTTCGACACCGTGTTGGCGCAGGGTGGCTGACGTGACCGGGCTCAGGCTTGCCACCCGCCACTGCTGGATCCGGTGACCAAACAGCCTGACGGCTGATTCCGCGATCAGGGAACTGGTGATGGTGATCCAGTCGAACGGAACCTGTTCGATCGCGGTGGCGGTGGCCGCGTCGAGTGTGTCAACGGGTTCGCTCGCGTAGGCGGTCACCTCGCTGACGATGTGTCCCTGCGTTTCAAGTTCCCGCCGCATCAGATCGCGGCCACGGTTGGCTCTCACCAGAAGGAAGCGGGTGGGGATGGGCGACTGGCCGAGGGCGGCGGTGATCCCTTCGGAGCGGAACAGGTCGGGGGTCAGGTCGCAGGCGAAGCCGGCGTGTTCCAACGCCTGACGTGTGGCCGGACCGATGGCGGCCAGCCGCGCTGTGCCAAGCGTCCGGCCGTCGAGCCCGGCTCCCCGCAGTCGTTCGGCGAAGCTCCGTACGCCGTTGGCACTGGCGAACACGATCCAGTCGAAGGTGGCGGCCTCACGGATCGCATCATCGAGGGGCTGCCATGACGCAGGCGGCCCGATGCGAATCACGGGCACGCGGTGGCTGCTGCCGCCGGCGGCGCGGACCAGGGCATCGATATCGTCGCCCTGCCCTGGTGGCCGCGTGTTCAGCACGCGGCGGCCGGCGAGCGGCCCGCGGACTGCCACGGTGGAAGCCCCAACGAGCGTCTGTGCCACCTCGCCGACGATGACGACGGCCGGTGAAGGCCAGTGGTGACGCTCGAAGTCGGCAGCGCAGCGGGCCAGCGTGCTGACGGCGATCCGCTGGTCTGGCCAGGAACAGCGACTGACGATCGTGACCGGCGTCTGCGCCGGCTTGCCAGCTGCCAGCAGGCCGCTCGACCACCGCTCGACCTGTTCCACGCCCATGTAGATCGCCAGGGTTCCAGAAAGCTCGGCCAGCTGCCGAAAGTCGATCCCCTCCCGCTTGTCGGCGGCTTCATGGCCCGTCAGGATCGTGAGGCTCGACGCCGCCGAGCGGCTTGTCAAAGGGATGCCAGCGGCCGCGGCTGCCGCCGCGGCCGCAGTGACGCCGGGCACGATTTCGAGGGGAATGGCGGCGTCCCGCACAGGTCCCATCTCTTCGGTCAGCCGGCCGAACACCGCCGGATCGCCCCCCTTCAGCCGCACGACAGTGCGGGCTTCCGCTGCCAGCCGCACGAGCAGCCGCCCGATTGCTTCGCCAGGGTCGCCTTCACCGTCTTTCCCATCCCGTGGCACCGCCAAACGCGTCACGCTCGGGGGCACCAGGTCGAGTACGTCCTGCGGCACGAGCGTGTCGTAGACCACGATGTCGGCGGAGCGGAGGGAGTCCACCGCACGGACGGTGAGCAGTTCCGGATCGCCTGGCCCCGCGCCCACGAACAACACCCTGCCGGGGTGACCATGGTGCACGGATGGGGGGGGCGGACGGTCGCTGGACATCGGAAAAGTGGCGGTGAGGATGAGGCCGCGGCGGGCTGCCTGGGCCATTACGGTGACGGTGATGGGTGCGTCTGGAGGCGGCTGGGACCACGCAGACCTTTGAGCCTCCCGGTGCCGGGGCTACACTCTTGGACCTTGTCGTGATCCAAACAGCCGATTCCTCGGCGTTGGAGACGGAAGCATACCGTGCCCGCGGGATTGTCGGACCGGCTCCCGCCGGATCTCGCCCGGGCCCCCCTTGCGATTCAGAATTCCATGGCGAATGAGTCTCCA
>CANHYS010000388.1 GCA_947464585.1 Planctomycetaceae bacterium
CCGCGGGCCAGCGGGTGCGGCTCGACGTCTGGGCCCGCCGGATCGATTCGCGGCTGACGCCCGCGCTCGAGGTGCTCGACGCGGCCGGCCGCGTGCTCGCCCGCGCGAAGCGGAGCCACGACGACGATCCCTGCCTCGACTTCGTGGCCAGTGTGGCGGGCCGCCATGTCGTGCGGGTGCGTGACATGTATATGGGCGGTGGCGAGATGATGCCCTACCGCCTGCTCATCTCCACAGGGCCGGCCGTGGAGGGCGTCTTCCCACCGGTCGCCGCAGCCGGCGAGACCGCGCGGCTCACCGCCATCGGCCGTGGGCTGGTCAGCGCCGGGCAGCCGGGGGACGACAGGCTCGAAGAGACTTCGGTCGACGTCGATATCGACGACGCCTCTGGCAACGCCGGTGGCCGATTCACGAGTCGGCTGTTTGCCGCCCGCGACCTCTCGGCCGATCTGCTCGACGTTGCCGGCGGGGTGCCGGGGACGGCGATCGTGCCGCCGACGGTGTTGACGTCGGCGGAGCAGGTGATGATCGAGCAGGAGCCGAACGACGATCCTGCGCGGCTCCAGACGATCACGCTGCCGAATGTCGTTGCCGGTCGCTTCGACCCACGGGGTGACCGCGACTGGTTTGGCTTCGACGCGAAGGCGGGGGAGGAGTGGGTCTTCGATCTTTACTCGAGGCGGCTCGGCCTACCCACCGATGCGTCGCTGCTCATCGAGAGCCTGACGAAGGCCGCCGACGGGACCGTCACCGCGAAAGAAGTGGCGTTTGCCGACGACGGTCCGGCGGAATTTCAGGGGGGCATCCTCGACCGTCCCGGCTTCGATCCGTCGATCACGTTCAAGGCACCCGCCGACGGCAGCTACCGACTGCTCGTCCGCGAACTCGCCGCCGACTCCCGCGGCGGGATCGACCGCGCCTGGGTGCTTGAGGCGCGGAAGCCCGACCCCAGGTTCCGACTGGTCGTGCCACTGGCGCAGCCAGAACGCGCCGATCCCAACAAGCTCGCCCGTGCGGTGCCCTCGCTCCCGATCGGTGGCCGGGTGGTGGTCGACGTGTTCATCGTCCGGCTCGGCGGCTTCGCGGGCGATGTCACGCTCGAGCCGCAGGGCCTGCCGGCGGGAGTAACCGCCGCGCCAACCGTCATTCCGGCCCGCAGCAACCGCGGCATGCTGGTGCTCACCGCGGCCGATGGCACGCCGCCATTCACCGGGTCTTTCCGCGTGCTTGGCCGCGGCCGCGTTGGCGAGCGGGATCTCGACGCCACGGCCCGCGTCGCGACGCTCGTCTGGAACGTGGACGATGCCAACACGCCTTTCGTGATGCGGGAGTCGACCGACATCCCGCTGGCGGTGACCGTCGACGCGGCACCGATCACGGTGGCAGCGAAGGAACAAAAATCCTGGGAGACGCAGCCCGGAGGGAAGCTCGAGGTGCCGGTCGACGTGGTCCATCGTCCGGGTGCCAAGGGCCCGGTCGCGTTCACCGCCGCCGGGCTGCCGGCCGAGCTCAAAGTCGCTGAGTTGAAGATCGACGAGAAGGCCGCCGATGGCAAGGTGGAGATCACCACCGACGCGAAGCTGCCGCCAGGCACCTACACGGTCGTGCTCAAGGGCGTCGCGAAGCTCGCATATGCCCGCAACCCGCAGGCGGCCGAGCGGGCCCGCGCCGATGCCGACCGCATCACCAGCTTGGCCAAGGACCGCGCGGCGCGTGTCGTCGCTGCAAAGGAGGCGGTCGCGGCCGCCCAGGGGAAGCAACAGTCCGATCCCCAAGTGGCCACGGAAGTGGGCAAGGAATTAGCGAAGGAACTCGAGGCGGCGACGGAGGCGGTGAAGGTTGCCGAAGCTGCGGCCAAGGTCGCCGAGACGGAGCGGGCGCGTCGGGAGGAGGTAGCGAAGGCTGCCGCGACGGCCGCGGCTCCCAAGGACATCGACGTGCCGGTGGTGGTGGCCCCGATCACGATCGTCGTGGCGGCACCCAAGCCGGCGGAGCAGCCGAAGCCCCCGGAGCCACCGAAGTCATGAGCGGCACGATGATTCAGCGAACTCGGACGTGGCCCGCGACTCGTGCGGCCCTCATCGTCTTGTGCATCGTCATGTGGATGGTGGTCGTCGCGTCGGCATTGCCAGCGGTCGCCGCTGAGGGGCTGCCTGTCTCACCACCCAGCCGCGCCGACAAGGTGCGGTTTGTGGAAGAGATCCAGCCATTGCTCGCCGCCAACTGCACCGCCTGTCACAACGCCAAGAATCACGAAGGCGGGCTCATGCTCGATTCCCTGAAGGGGATCGTCGCGGGGGGCGACTCGGGGCCGGGCGTGGTCGCGGGGAAGCCCGCTGAGAGCGTGCTCTTCCTCCGGGCAGCGCACCGGCAGGACGACGTCATGCCTCCGGCCGACAACAAGGTGGGCGCCAAGCATCTCTCGCCTGATCAGCTCGGGCTGCTCGAACGCTGGATCTTCGAGGGCGCCACGGGGGCCGCTGCCGTTGCAGGCAAGCCGATCGCCTGGCGACCGCTCCCGGCCGGCGCGGGAGGAGTGGTCGCCGTCGCGATCACGGACAACGGCCGCATCACGGCCGCGGCCCGCGGCGGCACGGTGAGCCTGTTCGACACGCGGACTGGCCGGCAGCTCCAGTCGCTCGTCGACCCGGCGATCGCGGCGGCCAGCCCGGGACAGGCCCATCGCGATGTTGTCTCGGCGGTCGCGTTTGCTCCCGGCGGCGAGCGGCTCGCCACCGGCTCCTTCCGCACGATCAAGCTCTGGCGTCGCAGTCCACCGGCCAAGGTCGCCGACATCGCCGACCCTGCCGCCGACTCGGCCGCCGCCACGGCCCTCGCCGTCGCTCCGTCGCGGTCCGTCGCGGCGATCGGATTCACCGATGGAAAGCTCGCGCTCGTCGATCCCGGCACCGGCCGGATCACGAAGACGATTCCCGCGCATGCCGGGGCCGTGACGGGCATCGCCTTCGCCGCGGATGGTGCGGTGGTTCACTCGTGTGGCCGCGACGGGCTCGTGCTCACCACGAAGGTGGACGACGGCACCGCTGTCGCCCGGCTTCCGCGACAGGGTGAGGTGCGGGCGGTCGCTCTGCTCTCGGGCGGCACGCGGCTCGCGACGGCCGAGGCCGACAACGTCGTGCGGGTCTGGGCCCTCCCACTGCCGGCGCCGCCCGCCGATGGTGCTGCGGCGCCGGCGGTGACGCCACTCAAGGAGTTGACCGGCATCGCGCAGCCGACGACGGCGCTCGTGGAACTCCCGACGATGTCGGGCCACCTGCTTACCGGCAGCGGCGACGGCATCGTGCGGCTCTGGAATGCCGACACCGCCGCGGTCGTCCGGCAGTTTGCCCATGAGGCTCCCATCAGCGGCATCGCTGTGAGCCCCGACGGCGTGAGGCTGGCCACCGTTGGCACGGTGCCGGGCATGAAGCTCTGGGAGACCGCCTCCGGCAAGCGGCTCGTGGAGATCAGGGGAGACCAGCGGATTGCCGACAGGCTGGCCGCTCGCGATGTCGATGTCGCCGTCGGCAAGCAGGACGTGGAGTTCGCGAAGGCCCAGGTGGCTGCCGCTGAGAAGGCGGTGCAGGCGTCGGCAGAGGAGATCAAGAAGGTGGCCGAGCAGATGTCGGCGGCCGAGAAGAAGCTCGCCGAGAAGGCAGCCGCGGCCGACGCGGCGACCAAGGCGAGGCAAGACGCGGATGCGGTGGCGGCAAAGGCGACCGC
>CANHYS010000389.1 GCA_947464585.1 Planctomycetaceae bacterium
CCTCGGCCTTGAGCTTTCGTTGTTTCGACTCCTCTGCAAACGTGGCATCGAGCTTGGCGAGTTGGGCGTCGTGGCGGGTCTTGATATAGCCCGTGCTCGCCGTCATGCACTGCCGCGTGCGATCGATCGTCTGGGCAAGTGTGGCCCGCAGGGCCGCGGCCTCCACACCGGCGGCCCGTCGCATCCGGCCGATGAGCCAGAGCCCAACTCCGGCGCCGACACCAGCCACGGTGACCAGCGCCGCGGCGGCTGCCCCCGCCTTCGTGGCGAGGTCGGCGGCAACGGTGTCGGGCACAAGGAAGAACGCTGCCGCCGCCGCCGCGATGCCCAACAGCACTGGCAGCAGGATCGCCGCTGCCCGCGTGCCGCCGGAAAAAGCGGTGGCCACGCTCTTGAGGCCGACGAGCTTGGCCGCCGTATCCACCACGGTGGCACGAAGCTGTTCCAGCAACGTGAGCAGGGCGGAGCCTGTCGGCAGCGGCTCCGCATCGACGGCCGTAGCCTCCGATGCGGCTGCCGCGATCCCGCGATCGGCCAGAAACTTGAGACTGCTGGAGTCGGCCTCGTCGAGTTGGGTGGCCACGCTGGCCAGTTCCTTCTCCGCCCGTCGCAGGATCTTTCCCGGCTCCGTGCGCTTCTCCTTGAAGACCTCCTTCGACGAGCCTTCATCGAACTGCGAGTCTTCTTTCAGCTGCCGGTCCTGATTTTCCCAGTTGCGGTTGATCGTCGCGGTGAAACCCTTTCGCTGCGTGTCGAGCTTCGCGCGGTCGGCGGCGGCATCGGCATCAGCTTTTTTGATCACCGCCGCGTGTTCGCGGCGGGTCGTATCGGACTCTTTTGCGTATTTCTGCTCGAGGGCGGCGATCGCCGCCTCTGCCTGCTGCCGCGTCGTCGTCGTCTCGGTCTCGTATTCCGACGTGATTTCATGCTCCAGCCGGCTCCGCGCAGCGGCGGCCTGACGGAGACGGGTGATCTGCTGACGCAGCAGTTCGCGGTCGTAGGCTTTATGGCTCACAGTGGCAGGTCCGGCGTAGGGGAATTGAAGTGACGGGATGGAATCGGTGGGAAGAAGTCAGGAATCGTCGGTGTCGCTCACGTCGCGACTGGCACGGGCGAGCACCTCGGCCAGACGGCCGATCGCCTCGAGCGTCTCCTTGACCTTCGGGGCAAGCGGCTCGATGTGCTCCTTGTGAAACGCTCGGCTCGTCGCATCATCCCAGGTTTCACGGGCTGCCTCCCATTTGAGGTGCAGCTGCTTGATAGCCAGCGCCATCTTCGACGCGCCGCTGGAGAGATCGGCCCTCATGCATCGCCCCCGTTCTGGGCGGTGGTCGGCGCGCCGGTGTCCTTCGAGGCAGGACTGGTGGCAGCTGGCGGCGCGCCGCTGGTCGCCGATTCATCAACGGGCCGCGCGACCGAGGCCTCGCTCCCGGCGGTCGAGCCGCCCGCCCCACCACCCGGCGACGCGGTGCTGGAGTAGTGGTCGAGCGAGCGGAGCATTCGTTCCAGTCGTGCCACCGCCTTCGGACAGTCGATGTCGATCACTTCACGAAACCGCGTCATGCGGACGCCCGTCTCCTGGAACTGCTGCCGTACCACGGGGGTCCAGCGCCGCACCGCCTCCGCCTTCGCTTCGGCCCGGGCGAGCCTCTTCTTGGCCTTCTCGAGCGCCTTCTTCTCCTCGATGCACGAGGGCTCGTTGTTGCCAACCTTCTTGAACGTGCGGCAGTGTTGCAGATCTTTCATGGCCTGATTCACGCCATCAGCCGCCCGGCGGACTTCTGTCTTCCAGTAAGCGGCCTGATCGATGCAAATCCAGTCGACGGCCCGCTGTGCCTGCATCTCGACCTCGGCGAGCGATTGGCCGGTCTCGTGACCAAACGCCGCCAGCGCCGCCTTCACGAAGGCGAGCGTATCGATGGATTTGACTTCCGCCTGTGTTGACATGGATCAGTGGGGTCAGCGTTGCTGCTGGTATTCCTCGACCCGCTCGGCCTTGCGGATGAGGAAGGGAACGTAGTCTTCCGTGAGTTCCACGAACCGGGCGAACGTGCTCAGCTGCTGTTCGAACTCCTCGGTGAACTTCTGCTGCTCCTGGTCACGCCACGTGGAACTGAGGGCCGCGAGCTGCCGCTGCACGCCCTGCATCTGCGTCATCACTTCGGTGCTGAAGAACCGGAGCCGGGCCGCGAACCGCCGCAGCTCCTGTGGATCGACGATGACCTGTCCCATGATGTCGGCCCTCTCTCGTGGTGCGGACGGCGGCCGCCGCTCGCGGTGAACGTGGTGGTGGGGTGGGCAGGGTGCTGCACCCTCGACCAGCCGTTTATGGTATCGATTCCAAGCCGAAAACGCACCGGTTGCCGCAGGACGGTGGCGGCGTACACTGCGACCACGTGGTCCAGCCGCCGTTGCTGTTCACCGGGCCCGTGTTTTCAAAGCCGTTTCTTCCTGCTGGAGATGTGCAACGATGCAGCCGACCGCCCCCCAGGGATCTGGCCCCGCCGCGACTGGAGTTGCAGCTGCCGATGCGTCTGGCCGTCCCGCAGCGGCGTCCGCCGGAGGCTCTCCGGGCCATCATGCTGGCCAGCAGGCCAGCACCGAGGTTTCGACGTCGCCGGCGCAGGGCTGGCACGTGAGCCATCTCTTCTACCGGTTTGATCGGGCGCGGCTGGCGGCACTCTCAACAGAGGCACGCACTGAGGGCATGAGGCTCTTCTGTGAGGCGCTCGATCCGGCCGGCCCGCACGCTCCCCTGCGGCTGCAGACCTGGCTCGTGCCCGGCCACAAGGCCGACTTCGGCGTGATGGCGATGGATCCGTCGCCGCTCAAGGTCGACGACGTGCATCAGCGGCTGCTGGCCGGGCCGCTCGGACAGGCGCTTGAGCCCACCTATTCCTTCGTCGGTCTCACGGAGGTGAGCGAATACGTGCCCACCGTGGAACAGTTCGGTGAGCGTCTGATCGTGGAAGGCGAGACCCGCGACAGCCCGACGTGGAAGGCGAAGGTGCAGGGCTACGCCTCCCGCGAAGATCACATGCGGCGGGCGAGGCTTGAGCCGGAGCTGCCACCGTGGCCGAACGCCTGCTTCTATCCCATGAACAAAAAGCGCAAGGTGGGGGAGAACTGGTTCTCGTTGCCGTTCGCCGAACGCAGCCGACTGATGGCGGAGCATGGCCGGACAGGAATGACGTTCGGCGGCCGCGTTTCGCAGCTCATCACCGTGAGCGTGGGGCTCGACGACTGGGAGTGGGGCGTCACGCTCTGGGCCCGGCGGCCTGAGTTTCTCAAAGAGATCGTCTACACAATGCGGTTTGACGAGGCGAGCGCGCGGTATGCGGAGTTTGGCCCGTTCTACACCGGCTACATCAGCACACCGGCCGAGGTCCTCGCCCACTGCCATGTTGCGTAGTCACTGCCATGTTGCGTAGTCACTGCCACATCGCGTAGTCACTGCCACATCGCGTAGTCACTGCCATGTTGCGTAGTCACTGCCATGTTGCGTAGCCACTGCCACATCGCGTAGCGAGCGTCTACTTTCCCGCCGGCGGTGCCGCCGAGAGGATTATTTCGACGTCGGTCCCGCGGGGCGGCACGCGGCCCTCGAAGGCGTCGAAGAGAAGCGCCTCGTTCGACTGCGAACTCTCGATCGGCAGGTCGAGCATGGCGGTCGGGAAATTCGACAGGCAGATCAGATCGCCGCCATCGGCCTGGTAATAC
>CANHYS010000390.1 GCA_947464585.1 Planctomycetaceae bacterium
ACGCAGCCCGACGAACTCACCTACCTGGGTGTCGATTTCCAGCGAGGCATGCGGGGCAACATCAACCGTCGCGTGATGGAGTTTCATCAGCGGGTCGAGGCGATCTGGGGGCCGGTCGCCAAGTGGGGCGACACGCTCGACCCACGCGCGCCGGCAGGCCTGCCGCCGAGGGTCGTGACCATCTCCAGCGACGTGTTGGGGGTGGGGCAGGCACCGCCGGCACCGGGGCAGAAACGCAGTTCGATCGAAATGGCCGCTGGTGGCAACGTGCTCGTGGAAGGTGAATCGTTCACGGCGAGGAGTGCCCGGCTCACCTGGAGCGAGGCGAAGGACCTGCTCGTCTTCGAGGGAGACGGCCGCAGCGACGCGCAGCTCTACCGGCAGGCGAAGGTCGGGGCGGCCACTTCGAGCGCGTCAGCGGGCAAAATCCTCTACTGGCGGGCTCTCAACCGTGTCGACGTCGATGATGCCCGCTTCCTCGACCTCGATCAGCTCAATGCCGGTTCTGGTGGCATCGGCGGCGGCCTTCGCACCCCGGGCTTCGGCTCGGCTCCAGCCGCGAAGCCCGTCAGCCGCCCTTTGCCCGGAACGTAAGACCGGTGTCAGGTGGCCACTGGCAGGCGGGCCGCGGATCAGGGAATCTGGATGGATTCGCCACCGGCGCGGGTGCCGAGTGCCCGCCAGACTGCGAGGTCGATGTCGGAGCCGATCATCTGCACGCTGCCGTCCATCATCGTCACGCCCGCCCCTGTGGCGTGATAGCTGCGGCTCGTGAACACGGTGTAGGTGGGTGAGGTGATCGTGACCCCCAAGCGGCTGCTCGTGAAGTCGCAGTCGACCGTCTTCCCTGCCACCGTCATCGGGATCGCGGTGTTTGGAGGAAACGTGTGGGAGATCCCGGAGTGGAGGATGATGCCATTCACCCACTGCGTGTGGCCGATGTCCGCCGTTGCCGTTCCACCAAGCGCGATCACGTCGGCGGGCGTGGCAGGGATCGGGGCGCCGACGCTGGACGGGTTGAGGCCGTCGCGGATCACGGCCTGATAGGTCTTCACCTCGGCGAATCCCACCGACTTGCTTGTGCCGTCGGTGAAGTCCCGCACGCGCATCTCCATATTGACGGCGAACGAGCCGTTTCCGGTTTGCGCTGAAGGCGGGTCGAACTGGAACCAGGTGCCACAGCTCACGCCGTAGTTGAGCGGCTGGTGGGTGATGCCCGGCACGGAGTCGTTGGGCTTGGTGTTCGTCTCGCTGGGGCACATGAAGAGCGGAATCCGAGCGGCAGTGACCTGCGGTTGGAGCGTGAAGCTCCTGGTGAAATCGATCAGATTGGCGACGCTGCTCTGCTCCATGTAGGGGAGGAGATAAGCCTGCGCGGAGAAGCTGTCGGACAGCTGCGTGGCGCTGATCTGGCAGACGGGTGGGAACTTCCGCCTGGCGCTCTCGTGGTTGAGCAGTGCCACGCCAAGCTGCTTCAGATTGCTCTGACACGCCGAGCGTCGGGCCGCCTCACGGGCTGTCTGAATGGCGGGGAGCAGGAGCCCGACAAGGGTGCCGATGATCGCGATGACGACGAGCAGTTCGACGAGCGTGAAGCCGCGGCGGGCGGCCGGCGCGATCGGCGAGAACGACATCGTGCGGAAGCCGATTTTCATGTCCGACACCGAAGGAATGTCGCGTTGCCGAGGACTCCCACCGAAAATGACTATACCCGCGAGTGGTGGGGCGGTAAAACTGTTCGTGCAGGCTGTGGATGCACTCGGCGACGAGGTCGGCGGGACATCCGGCGGGGCGAGGGTACAATCCTGACGGTGATGCGGGCCGCGGGCCGATGAATCGAACGTGATGGGCGGAGGGCAGACCATGCTTTCATTCCTGGGGCCGGACACGACGTTGTGCGACCGCGTGTCGCGGCGGGAATGGCTGCGGCTCGGCGGCCTCGGCGTCTGCTCGATGAGCCTGCCCGCACTCGCTGCCGCCCGGGCGAGTGCGGCCGCCCAGCCTGCCGGCGATCTGGCCGCCGGATTCGGCAAGGCGAAGTCGTGCATCGTGCTGATGATGCTCGGCGGTCCGCCGCAGCATGAGACATGGGATCCGAAGCCGGACGCGCCGATGGGGATCCGCGGCGACCTTGGCTTCATCTCCACGGCCACGCCTGGGCTTCAGGTGGGCGAACTGATGCCGCTGACGGCGAAGCTGACGAACCACATTGCCGTCCTGCGTGCCATGGCGACCGGCGACAACGCCCACTCGTCGAGCGGCTACTACATGCTCACGGGCCAGCCGCATGCTCCCAAGGGCGTTGAGAATGCCAACCCCGGCGCCCCGAACGATTTTCCGTCGCTGGCCGCCGTGGTCCGCCATCTTCGCGGCGATCGCTCGGCGCTGCCCGGTGCCATGCGACTGCCGGAGCACATCTGGAACACCGATGGTTCGGTCTGGCCGGGCCAGGATGCCGGCTGGCTCGGCGACAAGGCCGATCCCTGGCTCGTGATGTGCGACCCCAACAAACCCGACTTCCGGCCACCCGACATTTCCCTGCCGACCGAGATCACACCGGACCGGCTGGAGGATCGCCTCGCCCTGCAGAACCTGATGAACAGGCAGTTCCGGGCGCTCGATGACGACTCGGTCAACCGTTGGAGCACATGGCAGGCCAAGGCGCTCGATCTGCTGCGGGCTGACGAGGCCCGCAGGGCCTTTGCCATCGATCAGGAGACTGCCACCGTCCGCGATCGGTATGGCCGTAACCGATTTGGACAGAGCGTGTTGCTCGCCCGCCGCATGGTCGAGGCGGGCGTGTCGCTCGTGCAGGTCAACTGGACCCGCTGGGAGGATGACGACAACGCCTCACCGGCCTGGGACACGCATGCCAAGAACACGGAGCGGCTGAAGAAGGCGCTCATGCCGCCGATGGATCAGGCCTACTCGGCCCTGTTGGAAGACCTGGCCACCCGGGGCATGCTCGAAGAGACGCTCGTCGTCTGGATGGGGGAATTTGGTCGGTCGCCGAAGATCAACCCTGCCGGCGGCCGCGATCACTGGGGGCACGTCTTCTCCGTCGCATTGGCAGGCGGTGGCGTGAAGGGCGGTGTGGTTTACGGGAAGTCGGACCGGCAGGGTGGCTTTCCGCTCGAGGGCCGCGTCGAGCCGCAGGACCTCACTGCGACGATCCATCACTGCCTCGGGTTTGCACCTTCCACGGAACTGCACGATCGCTTTGGCCGGCCGCTGGTGATCTCGAAGGGGCGGCCGATCGAGGCGATCCTGTAGAAAGCCCCTGTGGAGCGGGCTTCGGGGGCGGCAAAAGTCTCGTCGCGTGGGCCGCGGCGGCCCAATGCTCCTCGAGCGTTCGCCGACCCCCTCGCGGGATTCTCAGGGTCTCGCGATCCACGACTTCACGAGGCTGCCGTCGCCGCTGTTCCACACCCGCACCTCGCCATCGAGCGCGCCGCTGGCGATCCTGCCGCTGGCCGGGTGAACCGCGATCGCCACAGGCCAGTCCGCGTGACCCTTGAAGGTCAGCGCGACCGCGTTCTTCGTGAGGTCGATCGACCGCAGCAGTCTGTCGGTGCTGGCGACGGAGACGGTATCGGCGCTGCGGACGAGCTTGTATCCCTCCCCCTGCAGATCGACTCCGGCGACTTTCTTCATGGTCTCGATGTCCCAGCGGTGGAGTTTTTTGTCGGCTCCGACGGACAGCACCTGCTTGCCA
>CANHYS010000391.1 GCA_947464585.1 Planctomycetaceae bacterium
ATCGAATACACCGTCGAAGTTCGTCGGCGACATTGACAGCGATGGCGCGTTTGAATTCTGGGACGGCTGGGGCCGCCCGATCTCGTTCATTCGCTGGGCGCCGGGTGCAATGCCAGCAGACCGGCAGGATGCCGCGAAGTACCACGACCCGCTCGACCCCTACAACACTGACTCGACAGCGTATGCACTCGTTCCGCTGATCTTCTCCCCCGGCAAGGACGAGTCGCTCAACGATCCCAACTCGAGCGGCGCCAGCGGCTACGGCCTACTCTCACAGTCCGCCAACGGCTGGACTGATGGATTGTTAGGCACAGCCAGCGGCTCTTTGATCAACGGAACAACGCCCTGCACCTATAAGCCAAACGGCACGCACCTGATCGGTGCCGCCGATCCTGACAATCCAGATGCGTATCGCGACAACATCTCCAATTACGACACCCTGTTCCAATAACGATCCATGGCCGTCGCTACCGTTCATCGCCGTCGCGGTATGACGCTCATCGAGCTCTTGGTGGTGCTCGCGATCATGGGACTGCTTGCCGTGACGGTCGTGCCCCTTCTTGTTGGTAACCGGGACAAAAAGTCGGTCCGCAACGCGGCCGATGCCGCCGAGTCTGCGTTCAGCCATGTGGCCACGAAGGCGATGACCAGCCCGCACGGCGCTGCCGCTTGGCTTGAGACTGGCACGAGCGGTGCGGGCAGTGGTGCCGCTGTCCGCAGTATCGCGTTTGCCAGGGTGCCCGCTGTCGCCAGCGGCTCGACAACGATAGCCACCATTCCAGGCAATGCCACGACCGTCACAGTTTCTCTTAGTCTCAGCAGCTCATTTGTCAGCGACCTGCCGGCACCGATTGAGTTCGCGGGCATCCCAGGCGTGTTCACGGCAACCAACACAACTTCCGTCTCATGCGCGAACACAGGTGCGACTGGGGCGATGAACCGCACCTACTGGAATGCCTCGCCGCCACCGGCGACTGTATCGCCCGTGCCTTACTCCATTCATCTTCCGCCACGCCAAAGTTCATTTGCCAGCGTCACACCTCTTCCCGGCGGTGTGGCGATTGATCTTTCCGAATCGCAGATTGGCTTGAATTCGTCCGCCACGACACTCAACGGCTATAAGCGTGTCGCCATCGAATACGACCGCACCGGTGCACTACTCGCCGTATGGATGTCGACCGCGACAAGCGGCGGCGGTTGGAACCGGCAGTTGCTCACCGCATCGACACCGATCGTCTTGGCCATCGGCATGCAATCGCAGGCGGGGCAGGGCTGGGTATCAACACCAACCGACGACAACCCCGGTGTCTCGTGGCAGTCGCCGTTTGCCCGTTGGCTGCTGATCGATCCGCGAAACGGCAGCGCTCGTGTCATCGAGGCGGGCTCGTGCAAGGGTGCCCAAAACGCAACCGCAGCCCGCGGCCTTTCCCTCGCGCCGGTTGTTGAAGAATTCCAAAACTCGCGGTCGGGAGTCTGACCATGGTACCCGCCGCTTCATTCCCCCCTTTGCACGACCGTCGCTCCGGCATCACGCTCATGGAGGTGCTGATCTCTATCGGCATTCTCTCGATCGGCCTCGCCTCGGTTGTGGCCCTCATACCCGCTGGTGGTTCGCAGGCGAAGAAGACCGTGATCGAAGACCGTCGCGGCGCGATGGGGGCCGGTGCGATCGCGGATGTCGTCAATTACGGGATGCTCAACCCCGCCACCTGGAGCACGATACCCACGTCGCCTTACCGTGTGGTGATCGACCCGATCGGCAACGGGTCGTTTCCCTCGGCCGCCGGGCTCACCGCGATTAGTGTCTCGCACATCGCGCCCGGCTCCCAAGTCGCGAACCTCGTCTTTTCGGCGGCCGACGACCTCGTCTACGTGGATAACACAACAAAGGCCGACCCCACGACGGAGCCGCCCGTACCAAAACGGACCAGCGACAATGCACGGCGGCTGTCCGAGGGCGGCTACAGCTGGCTGGCAACGCTCGTCCCAACTGGCGCGGCAAACCCCAGCCAGTTCTATACGCTCTCGGTGGTTGAGTTTTATCGACGCCCCCCGCCGGCTACTGCTTTGACGGCCACTGTCGCCGGTAGCTTTGGAGCTTCGAGCAACCTCTCACTCGACTTATCATCGTTGAATCTTGACGCTGACACCTTCCGCCGATTGTTCCCCACCGGGGGCGTGCTCCTATTCACCGACAACTCCACTGTCCACGCCTGGCGACGAATACAACTCGCCGCCCCAACACTATCAGGCGGTGTCGCAACGAGCGTGAACCTAGCCCTTGACCGCAACACCCCCGCTGGCGTGACGAATGTCTACGCTTTCGAGGGAGCCGTCGGTGTACTTGATCGCGGTGTGCAGTTGGAGGGATCAACGCCATGGACGCAATGAATACCTTGCGCGGATCGCATCGCCGCGGCGTCCTGCTGCTGGTTGTCCTCAGCATGCTTACGCTTTTCATGATGCTCGGCGTGAGCTACGTAGTCGTCGCCACGCGGGCCCGAAAATCAGCCCGCGCGTTTGCCAACAATGTGGTGGCCGCGACCGCGGCCGGTGCGTCTGAGCAGTCACTCCTTGACCACGCGTTTTTGACGGTCATCCGCGGATCGACAGAGCCGCTTACGGGGGCCGCCGCTCCGGTGGGTAGCGGCTCCAGCGGCGGCGAGTGCCTACTGGGCGACAAATATGGGACACGGATCGCAGGCGCCACCGCTTCAACCACGATCACTGGCGCAGTGGCCTCGGCTACCGCTGTCCTCGCAAGCGGAAACAGTGCTGCCTTCTTTCAGATCACGACCGCCGGCCTGACTCCCACGCCATCGAATGCGTCAGACCTGGTGGGCCGGGTCATCACGTTCTCCCTCCCCGGATTATCGGCAAGCACCCGCATTCTCCAGGCCAGCGGCGCTGCAAACTCTCCGACGCTGGTTCTGGCGAGCGGGCCTACCGTGAGCGGTCGACAGTTGTCCGCGGCGGATGTCACAACAGCGAAGGGAAAGGTGATCGGGAGCGGATCGTCCACCATCATCATTAATGGCCGCGAATTCGCGGGCAGCACGGGCGACACCAATGAGGCCTGGGACGGCGTTGACTCGCGCAATCCGCTGCTCCCCGGAATCAAGTCGGAAGACACAAATGGCAATGGCCAACTTGATTCCGGCGAAGACACCAACAGCAACGGCGTTCTCGACACCAACCTGGTCTTAGCCACGACAACGCTCGGCAACGCCAGCACGCTCCCTGCGGTGGACAACGACAGTGACGGCACGGCCGACAGCAAGTTCATCGACATTGGCCTGCCACCCGTGGTGAAGCCCGACGGTACGGTTCTCCTTCCGCGAGCCGCGATTCTCGTCGCCGACCTCGACGGCCGTCTGAATCTCAACGTTCATGGCAGCGGATCGGACGAAAGCACGTTTGCCTTGGCGGCAGCCAGGGACATGTATCCGCCCGCAACCACGGTCGGAGGCGGTACATCCGTGCCGCTCTACCAACTTCCACGCGGCATGGGGACAGGCCCTGCCGAGGTATCCATAGATCGGAGTCTGCTGTTCGGCGGCAGTCCGTCTACCAACCAGCAACGGGTCGCCAACGCCACGCTGGCGCTCTCTGGAACGTCGGCGGTCACGGCCACACAACAGGACGCTGCCACGAACCGCTACATTCCGCGAATCAAGAATGTTGAAGGTCGGTTTGGAGACAAAGCCTACGG
>CANHYS010000392.1 GCA_947464585.1 Planctomycetaceae bacterium
AGCATCGTCGGCCAGAGGAAGGTTTTGCCGATGCCGTAGACGGTGGCGGCGATCACGCACATCAGCGCGCCCTCGGCGTTGCCGAGCATGGTCAGGCCTGCCGCACCGAAGAGGGCGGAGACCGCCAGCAACCCCAGTGGCGAGATCCGCTCCACGATCGGGCCGGCAAAGAACCGCAGGATGAACATCAGGCCCGACGTGTAGACAAACAGGAGCAGGCCATTGGCCGGGCTGTTCATGATCGTGCCGGTGATCTTGGAGATCCACGAGTCGGTGCCGAGTTCCACGTAGCCGACCATGGCGTGCACCAGCAGCAGCGCCGCCAGCAGCAGGTGGCCGAACCGGAAGCCGGTGGCGGCGCCGAAGGCGACGAGCAGTCCGGCCGCGATGGCGCCGGCCACGATGGGTGACATGCCGAGGTCGCTCTTGAAGAAGAGCGCGAGCAGACCGCAGATCACCGCGGCGCCGACCAGCCCAAGCTCGCCGAGCATGTCCTTGAAGGAGACGCCGGAACTACTCGCCTCGCTCTTGGGAAACCGCTGGCCGAGCATCATCAGGCCGTAGAGCACGACGGGGGCCAGGAAGAGCGAGATCTGAAACTGCCACGGCACCGGCTTCGTGCCTGCGCCGCCCGCCATGAAGTAGCTCGCCAAGCCGCCGAGGATCAGGCCGCCCGGCCAGCCGGCGTGCAGAATGTTGAGGTAGTGCGCCTTCTTCTTGGGAAACAGCGTGGCGACGAGCGGGTTGACCACGGCCTCGGCGATGCCGTTGCCGATGGCGAAGAGGAACATGCCCCAGAAGAGGCACTGGAAGGCGAGCGGCTTGCCGCCGGCCGCGAAGGCGGCTCCGGTGGCCAGCGTGAGCGCCGCCGATATCAGGTGCATGACGAAGGCGGCGAACATCAGCGGGCCGAAGCCGATGCGGTCGGCGATGAGGCTCGACAGCAGGATGATGATGCCGAAGCCGGTGAGGCCGCCGCCGGTGATGGCGCCCAGTTCCGTCTGCGTGAAGCCGTATTGCTCCGCCCACTGGCCGAGAATGCCGGCCCGGATCGAGAAGCCCACGCCCGCGGCGAGGATCGCCATGAAACCCGCCCAGAGGAGTCGCTGGGGATTGAGTCCGCCGGGGACCGGCTCCACCCAATCGTTCTTCTCAGCGGACGCGTTTTTGCGGGACATGCGTTTAACCTCGTTTGTTGTGATGGCCACCCTGTCGGAAAGCCGTAAGCCGCACCGGGCTGATGATGGTGTTGCGCCAGGCTTCGATCCCCTGGCTGAATCCCCTCCCGGGGCCGGGCGGGCACTATAGCAGGGGGCCGCAGGCTGGGGGAATGGCGTTCTTTCCGGGGGCCAGGGAAGGGGATGGTGTCTTGACCCTCGGCTGGCCCGCAACGTACTTTCCCCGCCCCTTCCGCTCGAAGGGCGGACGCTTTGCAACGTGATCGCCCCTCGCCTCTGGCACCGCTGTCTTGAAACCCCTCTCTGACACGCTCTGGATGCTCGTGCGCTGGGCCCTGCCGATCACGGTGGCCGGCGTGGTGGCCGCCGGCGCCATCGGCTCGAGCCGCCTTGGCGAGGAGGTGCGATCCCGCATCCAGCAGCGGCTCGCGCAGGAATTCCCCACACTCACCGTGCAGGTTCAGGGCGCGAGTCTGGTGGAAGGGGAAGGCATCGTGGTGCGAGGCGTATCCTTCGTCGACGCCGCGTTGCCCAAGGAATGCCGGCAGCTGCTCTGGGTCGACGAGATCCGGCTGTCGTGCAGCACGAACCTCGCGGATCTGATCGCGGGAGCGCCGCAGATCAGTGCGGTGCGGCTGCGACGGCCGGTGCTGCATGCCGTGCGGCAGGCGGAGGGCAGTTGGACCGTGTCCCGACTTCTCAGGCAGAGGGCGGGGGGCGGCGTGCAGGTGCCGGTGGCGATCGAAGACGCCACGCTGCTCGTCGACGACGTGCCGCGGCAGGCCCGCGTGGCTGTGCGACAGGTCGCACTCGATGTCGAACCTGACGAAGGCTCGGGAAACGCCGGTTGGGCCACGGTGCGGGGCACCGCGGCCGGAGACCTCTTCGAGCGGGCGAGCGTCGTGGGGCGAGTTGCCTTGGCGGCCGGCATGTTCGACCTTCGCGGGGCCGTGCAGGCGTTCGAGCTCACTCCCAGTGTCGTCGGCATGCTGCCGGCAGGGGGCGAGCAGATGACGGAGAGCGTGCGGAGCCGGATCGCGGGGCTGCGTGGACGCATCACCATGGACTGGCAGGCGGCGGGGGCATTGGCGGCGCTCGAATCGACCGTTTTCTCGGTGGCTGGGCGACTGGAGTCAGGCCGCTTCGAGCATGCCTCGCTGCCATTCGCGATGAGTGACGTGACAACCGCGTTCCAGGTTGATCGCACGGGTCTGCGGTTCGACAAGCTCGAGGCGCACGCCGGCTCGACGCTCCTGCGTGGCAGCGGCCGCTATGCCGGCTGGACGAACACCGCGGACTTTGACCTGCTCCTGGAGGCCGAGCGGCTGGTGGTGGGACGGCATTGGGAAGGGCTGCTGCCAGACTCGATGGCATCACATTGGAGCAAGCTCCTCCCTGCGGGCGAGGTCGACGTGCGGGCGCAGGTTGCCCGTCGCAATGGCACGATCGAGCCAAATGTATCGTTGCGATGCCGCAACGTGTCGCTGACGCACTACCGGTTTCCCTACCGTCTCGACCGCACCGTCGGCACGGTCGTGCTGGAGGGCAAGACGTTGTCGATCCACCTCACCGGACAGGCCGGTGGCCACCCTGTGCAGGTGCACGGCAGCTTTCGCACGGTCGCGGCGGCGCCTGCCGCCAACGAGCCGGGCGGCACCTACGGCACGCTGGAGGTGCGCGGCGAGACCATGCGGATCGACGACGCGTTGCTCGCAGCCATGCCGCCCCGCAGCGCTGACATCATCCGTACACTCCGGGCCGCCGGCACCTTCGACTTCGTCTTCCGGCACGAACGGTCGCCGGCGCTGCCGAGCGGCCACGCCAATTCGTTGGGGATCCGTCTCGTGCAGTGCAGCATGGCCTACGCGGGCTTTCCCTATCCGCTGTCGAACGTGTCGGGCAGCCTTCGCATGGATCGCGGACACTGGACGATCCGCGACATCACCGGATCGAACGACACCGGAGTCGTGCGCTGCAACGGCATGCTGGTTCCCCGCGGTGACAACGACGGCGAACTCACGCTCCAACTGGCCGGCACCGGCGTCGTGCTCGAGCAAGAACTTCGTGATGCCCTCCCCGCCGGCGTGCGGCAGATCTGGGACGATGTCGACCCGCGTGGGAACGCTGAATTTTCCGCGACCGTGCGGCATCACGTGAAGGCACGGCGGACCGAGGTCGAGATCGAGGCCACGCCGCAGGGCGACACCGTGTCGATCGAGCCGGCCTGGTTTCCCTACCGTCTGGAGCGTCTCCGTGGACAGCTGCACTGGAAGGACGGACTGCTCACCTTCGAGCGGGTTCGGGGCACGCACGACAGGACGACCGTCACCGCCGGGGGCGTCTGCCGATTTGTGCCAGGCGGTGGCTGGCACGTCTCCTTCGAGCAGCTCACCGCCGACCGGTTCCGTGCCGACCACGACGTGTTGCATGCGCTGCCCGTGGGGCTGCAGCAGGCCATCTCCGCGGTTCATCTCCGGGGTCTTCTCTCCCTGGCCGGGTCGCTCGACATCCACTCCACCGCCGG
>CANHYS010000393.1 GCA_947464585.1 Planctomycetaceae bacterium
ATCCACCGCTGGTGGACGAGCCGCCCCTCGTGGCCATGGCTGCGATCGATTCCCTGCCGACCAGCGACACCGTTGACGCAGAAGCGACCCCGGAGGCTGAACCGTCCGACCAGGCGATCGCCCTGCCGCTTGGAGCAGGTCCGATTGCGCAGCCGGTTTCCGCCCGCGGCAGCCCGGCCCGCCCGGCGGCATCGAGCCGAACCACGGCCCGCGCTGCCATCGGCGGCGGCCCGCCTGATGGCAAACCCTTCGCGGCGCGAACCGGCGCCGGCCGCGCCGCCTCGGTCCGCGGTCGCGGCGGCAATGCGGCCAGCGAGGCGGCCGTCGAGCGGGGGCTCGAGTGGCTGGCGCTGCATCAGGCCGTCGACGGCTCCTGGCAGTTCGACTTGAGCGGCTGTCGCTGCAACGGCGCCTGCCGTGATCCGGGCTCGCTCACCAGTTCCACGGCCAGCACGGCGATCGCGCTGTTGCCCTTTCTCGGTGCCGGACACACCCACTGCGACGGCCGCCACCAGGAGACCGTCTCTCGTGGCATCTACTACCTGATCAGTCGGATGCAGCGCACGCCCCGCGGCGGCGATTTCTGCGAAGGCACGATGTATGGCCACGGCGTGACCACGCTGGCCCTGGCCGAGGCGCTCGGCATGACGAAAGACGACATGCTCGTGCCGCCGGTGCGGGATGCGATCCGGTTCATCGAGACTGCCCAGGACATGCACAGCGGCGGCTGGCGTTACCTGCCCGGCCAGGCCGGCGACATCACCGTCACCGCCTGGCAGCTGTCGGCGCTGAAAAGTGCGCAGCTCGCCGGCCTGGAGGCTCCCTCGCCGACGATCGACGGCGTGCGACGGTTTCTCGACCGGGTGCAGACTCTGAATGGCGCGGCCTACGGCTACCGCAGCCCGTCCGCCAAGCCCTGCACATCGTCGATCGGCCTGCTCTGCCGGATGTATACCGGCTGGGGGGCGGAGCAGGAGCCGCTCAACCGCGGCCTCACGACGCTCGCGAAACCCGGCCCCGCCCCCGAAGCCATCTATCAGAACTTCTATCTCTCCCAGGCACTCCTGCAGTTCAACCATCCGGTCTGGCCGCGCTGGAACATGAAGAACCGCGACCAACTCATCGCGCAGCAGGTGCGTGTTGCCCACGAGGCCGGCAGCTGGTTTTTCGCAGATCACGACACGGCCCCGGGCGGTCGGCTCGCCCACACTTGCTTGGCGATCCTCACGCTCGAGGTCTACTACCGCCTGCTGCCGATCTACCGGCAAGAGGCGGTCGAGTCGGAATTTTGAGGCTGTATTCACGAAAAACATCGCATCGTGCGATTTTTCTTGGCGGGCCTACGCCCGCTGGCGCGAGCGCGGCATCCTGCCACGCAATCGTGGAAGGGAAGCCGGGAGCGGCGGAAGCTCGAGGAGCTGTGTTCACGAAAAACACCGCATCCTGCTGTTTTTTCTTGGCAAACGCAGTTTGCTGGTGCTGCGATTCGCATCCTGCGAAGCAGACTCGGGTGGAGCCGGGATCGGCGGAAGCTCGAGGAGCTTTTGGATTTTTCGACCTTCTGGGGAATGCGCTGCCGTAGGTCGTGGAAGGAGACTTGGCCGCACGGCCCGAGGCCTGAAAGCCACTGCGACGAGCCCTTCCGCCGTCGGAACGGCGGACGAAGTTCTTCTGCCGACCCGGCGGTGCAGCACCGTCCTGGCAGTGCAGCACCGTTGACCGTACCGCTACGCTTCCCCGCTAGCCGGGTCTACACTACCGGCTGGAGTGAGTCGCATGCGTTTGGTCACCTATTCCTGGTTGGCGGTCGTCCTCGCCATCGCCTGCGCGGCGATCGGCTGGCTCGGGCTCGCCGGCTGGATGGCCGCGGCGGTGCTGCTGGCCAGCGTGGCCATGCACGTAGCCGGCAACGCCATCGGCACACGGCTCCGCGAGGCGACCGACCGCGATCTGGCCAGGCCCCGCGGACTCTCGCCCGACGCCCACACAGCGGTGCCGCACCTGCCCTCACCCTCCCCCTCTCACCTCCAGCGTCGTTCCAGTCTGGGCCGCTTGGTACCGATCTCGGCCGGGATCGGCGCGGTCTGCGGCGGCACGGCCGGCGCGCTCGCGTTGATGTGGCTCACCGCCAGTTCGCCCGCAGGAGCCCTGCTGGGCGGTGGCTCGTCGGCCGTGGTGGGTGGCCTGCTGGGATTCCTGGGGGCGAGCTTCGTGGAAATCGTGAGAACGAGCCTGCGAGAGTCGCTCGCTGCGGAACGTTCGGCGGCCCCGCCAGCCGACGGAATGGCGGCCCCCTCGCACCGGCGAACGTAAGCCCATTCCTGCGGCTGCGCATCAGGATGGAACCGCGTCCCGCGGCGTGGTACAACTCCGCGAGTCGCCACGAACGCGACGCATTCCCGATCACCCCGACTCCGGAGTTTTCCGATGGCCAAGCCGCATCGCACCCTCAAAAAAGCCAACCATGGCTCCCGGCCCGCCAACAGCAAGGCCCGTAAGGCCAAGCGGAAGCACATTCGTACCTGAGACGGATCGGAGGGCGAACGCAGTGGCCCCGCGCGACTACATCATCCATCCGAGCGAATACGACCTCGATCACGTCATCGCCGACATCCACGAGATCCGCCGCTGGAACATGCAGCGGTTCGAGATGGAGCAGTTGACGGCGATCGTGCATCAGGATGAGACCCGCGCCTTGTGCGTGGGCTACAAGGACGTCACCCACGACGAGTTCTGGGTTCGCGGCCACTTCCCCGGCACCCCACTGATGCCGGGCGTCATCATGTGCGAGGCCGCCGCGCAGCTCTCCAGCTACTACACCCAACGCTATAACCTGCTCGACGCCAAGCTGATCGGCTTCGGCGGCCTGGAGGAAGTGCGGTTCCGAGAACCTGTCGTGCCCGGCGACCGGCTGGTGATCGCAGTGGAGCGGGTTCGCGTGCGGCCGAAGGCGATGATCGTCTGCCGCTTCCAGGGGATCGTCCGCGACAGGATCGTCGTCGACGGCATCATCAAGGGCGTGCCCCTGCCGGTCGACGCACTCGCCAACGCCGCGGGCACTCCGGCCGAATGACCCCCTAGCCATGACTCCTGGCCAATGACTCTTGGCCCTCCGGCCATCGCACGCTTCCATGCCCCGCCGTCCACCCCGCAAGCCCGATCCGTCACTCGACCTTTCCGGTCATCTGCTCGAATTGGCGGCACTGCCCGCGCCCCTCGATCCCAACAGCCTGTTTCCGCGACGGGCTGCCATCGAGATGGAGGTGGGGAGCGGCAAGGGGCTGTTTCTCTCCACGGCCTCGGCGGCGCGGCCCGACCTGAATTTCCTGGGCGTTGAAATCAGCGGTGGCTACGCGCGGCTCTGCGCGTCGAAACTCGCCGCTCAGCGGGCAGAAAATGCCCGGATCATCCACGGCGATGCCACCTACCTTGCCAGCAGCCTGCTGCCCGACGCCTGCCTGGCGGCCATCCACGTCTATTTCCCCGATCCCTGGTGGAAGGCCCGCCATCGCAAGCGACGCGTGCTCTCGGACGCCTTTCTCACGCACGCCGGCCGGGTGCTGGTACCAGGGGGCCAGCTGCACATCTGGACCGACGTGGAGGAGTATTTCCACGAGGCACTCGCCGCAGCCCGCGGCACGGGGCTCTTCTCTGCGGCCAGCGACGTGGCGGTCCGCCCCGCCGAGCACGATCTC
>CANHYS010000394.1 GCA_947464585.1 Planctomycetaceae bacterium
ATGCTCGGCCAGGACGACAATCCGGCCGCCGCCGCTGAGGAGGCCCACCGCGCGCGGGCGGCCATGGAGTCGGGCGACCTGCCCCCGGAACCGACCTCCGGCCCCCATCCCGCCTGGGATCCGCGGAGCTATCCCGCCCAGAGTGTGCCTGAGCGGATGGCGATCATCTCCGCCGGTGTGATCATGAACGTGATCTTCGCGGTGTTGATGGCGTCGTGGGCGTTGGGCCTTGGCGTGCGCGAGATGACCTGCGAACTGTCGAGCGTGCGTCCCGGCGGCGCGGCCTGGCGGTCTGGCCTGCGGACGGGCGACCACATCACCGCGATTGGCGGCCGCAAGGACCCGATCTTCACCGATCTGCGCAACGGCGTGACGCTCGGTGACGTGGCGAAGGGAGTGGAGTTCACGATCCATCGACCCGCCGACGACTCGACGCGGACGGTCACGCTTCATCCTGATACCGACCTCGGCGTGCCCACGGTGGGCGTGACGAGCCCGTTCTCGGTGACGCTGCCGGCCGATCTGGCCGACGGGCTGCCGGGGGCCGCGGGGAAGGCCGTGCCGCCGCTGGAGGCGGGCGACACCATCCGCGGCGTGGATGGCGCGCCGGTGAAGACCTATGCCGAACTGATCACGGCCCTGTCGCGGCAGCCCTACAAGGCGGCGCAGCTGTCGGTGGAGCGGCGGGGCAAGGCAGGCCAGGCGGCCGAGAAGCTGATGGTCACGCTACCGCCTCAAGCTGCCCGAACCACGGGGCTCGTGATGACGGCCGGGCCGATCAAGGCGGTGCAGGACGACTCGCCCGCGGCGGCCGCCGGACTCAAGACCGGGGACACGATCACGGCGATCGATGGCGAGCCGATGGGTGACCCGCTGGCGGTCGACCAGCGGCTGCGCGGCAAGGCTGGCACGAAGGTAAAGCTCACGCTCGACCGCGCCGGCACGGCGGTCGACGTGGAGGTCGAGCCCCGCGAGGTGACCTGGATCGAGGATCCGCGGTGGCCGTCGAGCCCGGTGTCGCTCTCCGCGATCGGCGCGGCGATCGGTGTCGATGCGACCGTCGCGGCGGTCGAAGTCGGCAGTCCGGCGGCGGAGGCCGGGATTCAGCCCGGCGAACGGGTTGTCCGCGTGGCCTTCGTCGAGCCGGGTCAAAAGGAGCCGGCGGCCGATGCAGGACTCGAACTGTCGGCGAAGTCGCCGAGCTGGCCCTACGTTGCATCGGTGCTTCAGCAGGTGCGCGAGGGGACGAAGTTGGCGGTCGAGGTGGAGTCGGCGGCCGATGCAGCCGGCGCTAGCACGCGACGCACCGTGGAACTCACCGCCAAGGCTGCCGAAGACCAGTTCGTGGTGGACCGCGGGCTCGTGTTCGAGCCGGTCTATGAGATCGTGCGGGCGGGTTCGTTCTTCGACGCGCTCTCGCGGGGCGGCCGCAAGGCCTTTGAAAACCTGTCGCTCGTCTACCGCTTCCTCCACAAACTGACGAGCAACCAGATCAGCCCCCGCCTGCTCGGGGGGCCGATCGAGATCGCCAAGCAGGCGGGCAAGTCGGCGGAGGAGGGATTCAGCCACTTCCTGCTGTTTTTGACGATGCTCAGCGCGAATCTGGCGGTGGTGAATTTTCTGCCCATCCCCGTTTTGGATGGCGGGCATATGGTGTTTCTGGTGTACGAATGGATCCGCGGCAAGCCGCCAAGTGAGAAGGTGGTGGCTGTGCTTTCCTACCTCGGGTTGGCCCTCATTTTGAGCCTCATGATGTTCGTCTTCGGGCTCGATCTGGGATTGATCCCGCGGCGATAGCCTTGCTGGAACGCACATGACTTCGTTGGACGACGCCTTATTGGTTGATACAAAACCAAACGAGGTGTTTCCGCCGGCGGGTGTGGAAGTGGTCGTGTTCGACGTGGTGGGCACGCTCGTGGAGCCAAGCCCGTCGGTGGCCGTGGCCTACCAGCAGGCGGCGTCGCGGCACGGCCTGACAGTCGACACGGCTGTCATCCAGCAGCGGTTCAAGGCGGCATGGCGGCGTCAGGAGGCGGTCGATGCGGCGTCGGTGCCGGCGTTTGCCACCAGCCGTGCTCGCGAGGCCGAGCGGTGGCAGGTGATCGTCGACGACGTCTTTGAGGGGGCGGCTCCCGCGGGCGCAATCTTCGCTGATCTCTGGGAGCACTTCGGCCGTGTCGATGCCTGGCAGCCCCTGGCCCACGGCAGCGCACTCGTGCGGCGGGCCCTCGACGCTGGAGTGACGGTCGCTCTGGCGAGCAACTTTGACGAGCGACTGCTGGCGATCGCCGAGCGGCTTGAGCCGCTGTCTTGGGTGCCGCACGTCTTTGCGTCGTCGGAGATCGGCTGGCGCAAGCCGGCGCCGGAATTCTTTCGCTGGGTCGAGCGTCGGCTCGACTGCGGGCCGGACGAGGTGCTGCTCGTGGGTGATGATCCTGAACTCGACGTCGCCGCCGCCCGGCGGGCCGGCTGGCGATCGCTGGGAGTCGTGGGCGGCGGTTAGTCGACGGATCGTTACGATAGGGCCTGGTGTTGAACCCTTCCGCCGAGGCCCATCCATGCTCCGCATCGTACTGCTCACACTGATTCTGCCCGCTCTGTGCTGTCAGCGGCTGAATGCCGCCGAGGGCGGCCGGCAGGACGACGACGGTCGGATCGTCTTCGACGCATCGGCCGCGCGGATCGTCGGCGACGAGACAAACCAGTGCAGTTGGAACTACAAGCCCACCCGCTGGGGCATGTACGACGTGTCACTCACCTATGCCAACGCCGGGCCAACCGGCTCCGAAGTGGAGGTCGTATTCGGCACGGCGAGGGTCGCGGGCACAGCGGCCACGACGGGCAGTCCGGACCGCGATGCCACGCTGTCGCTCGGACGGCTGTATGTGGCAGACACGAAGCCGAGCACGCTCACGGTGCGATGGCCACGGCAGGCAGACGGCATACACGTGAAGTCGGTGATGCTTTCTCCCGCCTGCGAGGGAAAGCCGCCGACCCAGGCGGATGACGGGGTCGTGACACTCCATGGCCGAGACGCCACCGTGCAGGGAACGGTGCTGCGGTACGAGCCTGCCGAGAAGAAGCAGACCCTCGGCTTCTGGACCCGGCCCACCGATGCCGCCGTCTGGTCGTTCACGGTCACGCAGGTAGGGACGTTCGACGTGGAGGTGTTGCAGGGCTGCGGTCCCGGCCAGGGTGGCAGCGTCATGGTGGTCGCCGTCGATGCCGGGCAGCCGGTGGCTCTCGCGACGCTCGAGTTTGTCGTCGAGGCCACAGGGGGCTTTCAGGACTTCCGTGCGCGCGTCGTCGGCCGCGTCGGACCACTCCCGGCCGGGCAGCACACGCTGCGGATCATGCCCAAGCAGATCGCCAAGCAGGCCGCCTGCGACATCCGCCAGGTCAGGCTCGTGCCTGTGGTTCCCTGACCGAGCCACGTGGATCTGTCACCGGCAAACGCCTTCTCACGTCCGTTCGGCACCGGTGTCGAGCACCGCCATGAAGGCCTTCTGCGGGATGTCGACGCTTCCGACGCTCTTCATCCGCTTCTTGCCCTCCTTCTGCTTGGCCCAGAGCTTCTTCTTGCGGGAGATGTCACCGCCGTAGCACTTGGCGGTGACGTTCTTCCGCAGGGCAGAGATCGTCTCGCGGGCAATCACCTTCGTGCCGATCGCGGCCTGGAGGGCCACCTCGAA
>CANHYS010000395.1 GCA_947464585.1 Planctomycetaceae bacterium
CATGACATCGACCGCCGTCACGGAAACGAATCTCGGCATCGGCCCGCTCTACCGCGGAAAGGTCCGCGATTGCTACCGCCTCGACCACTCGGCGTTTGGTCCCGCGATGCTCATCGTCAGCACCGACCGGATCAGCGCCTTCGACTGGATCCTGCCGACGCCCATTCCCGACAAGGGCAAGGTGCTCACCGCGATCTCGGCCTTCTGGTTCGGCTGGCTGGCGTCCGGTCCGCACCCCCAGGCCCATCATCTGCTCACGACCGACGTTGATGCCATGGGCCTGCCGGCCACGGTCGACCGCGACCCGCTCCGTGGCCGCACGATGCTCGTGCGGCAGGCCGAGGTGATTCCTTTCGAGTGCGTGGTCCGCGGCTGGCTGGCCGGATCGGGGCTCTCCGAATATCGTCGCAGCGGCACCGTCTGCGGCGTGCCACTGCCCGCCGGACTTGGTCCTGGATCGCCGCTGCCTGAGCCGATCTTCACGCCGGCGACCAAGGCTGTGACGGGGCACGACGAGAACGTGTCGTTCGAGATCATGGCCGACCGTATCGGCAACCCGTTGGCATCAACGCTTCGCGAGAAGAGCCTCGACGTGTTTCGTCGAGGCGCCGAGTATGCCGCCTCACGCGGGATCGTCGTCGCCGACACCAAGTTCGAGTGGGGCCGCCTGCCCGACGGCTCGCTGATTCTGGTCGACGAGGTGCTCACTCCCGACAGTTCCCGGTTCTGGCCGGCCGACGGACTCGTCCCGGGCCGTGTTCCCGACTCGTTCGACAAGCAATTTGTGCGGGATTGGCTCGAGTCGAGCGGCTGGGACAAATCGAGCACCCCCCCCGCCCTTCCGGCTGATGTCGTCGCCAAGACCCGGGAAAAGTACCTGGAAGCCTGCCGATTGCTCACTGGACGGTTGCCATAAAAACGGTATTCGCCGGCTCTTTTCGCCGTCCTTTTCGCAGAGGCTTTCTGGCCTAGGGGGGCGTGCCTGCCGAAATTAGACTCAGGCTGCGGCCGCCGGCCCGGTGGTGTCTCTCGAAACCCTTCCAGAATTCCCCCCAATGCTTCGTTACTGGACTGCCGGAGAATCGCATGGCCCTGCTCTCGTGGCCCTCGTCGACGGATTTCCGGCCGGCATGGCCGTCGACAAGGCGTTGATCGATGCCGAACTCGTCCGCCGTCAGGGCGGCTATGGCCGCGGCGGCCGGCAGCGGATCGAGACTGATGCCGTCACGTTTCTCTCGGGCCTCTGGCACGGCACCACGCTCGGCAGTCCGCTGGCGCTCGAAGTTGTCAACAAAGACGCCAAGCTCGAGCGCCTCGAAGACGTCGATCGGCCGCGGCCCGGTCATGCCGACCTGCCCGGCGCCGTCAAGCATCTCGGCAGCGTCCGCGCGGTATTGGAACGCGCGAGCGCCCGCGAGACCGCTGCCCGCGTAGCCGCAGGCGCCCTGGCCCGTCAGTTGCTCGCCCTCTTCGGCATCGAAGTCGCCGGCTGGGTGACGGAACTCGGTGGCGTGGTGCTCGGCGACCGTTCCGGCACGCTGCCTGAACTGCGGGCATTGCGTGACTCAAGTGCCATCTATTCGCTCCATCCCGAGCGGGATGCTGAGGTGACCACACTCATCGACCGCATCGGCAAGGAGGGGGACACTCTCGGCGGCGTGGTGGAAGTCCGTGTCGACGGGCTGCCCATCGGCCTGGGCACGCACGCCCAGTGGGATCGTAAGCTCGACGGCCGGCTCGCTCAGGCCGTGATGGCCGTGCAGGCGATCAAGGGGGTGGAGATCGGCATGGGCTTTGAAGCGGCCCGGCGACGAGGCTCCGAGGTGCATGATCCGATCCACTACGACGAGGCAGCCCGCAGCGGCACGCAGCTTGGCTTCACCCGGCCCACCAACAATGCCGGCGGCCTCGAGGCGGGCATGACCAATGGCCAGCCACTCGTGATCCGGGCTGCCATGAAGCCGATCAGCACGCTGCGGAAGCCGCTGGAGTCGGTCAACCTCAAGACCAAGCAGGTCGAGGAGGCCGCCTATGAGCGGAGCGACGTCTGTGCGGTCAGCGCCTGCAGCGTGATCGTGGAGAGCGTCGTTGCCTTCGAGGTGGCGGCTGCCTTGGTGGACAAGTTCGGCGGAGACAGCGTGGAGGAGATGCTGGCCCGGTGGAAGCTCTACCACGACCTGGCGCGGAGCCGGTAGTGGGCCTGTGAAGCGAGAGACTGGCGGGTCGCAGGAAGCGATCCCTTGAACCGGCAGGGAACAGGGATGTTCATCGAACGGTCGACGGCACGGATTCGGCTCGCACGCACGCTTTTCGTGCTGCTTGGGATCGTGCCCTGCGCCGGTCTGTGCGGCTGGGCCGCGGTGCGGCATTCCAACGTCCATCGTGAGGCGATGGAGCGGCGATGTGAGCAGGTGATCGGCCTGCCGCTGCAGATCGGCAGCATCGAATACGTGAGGCCCAACGCCATGCGGCTGCGCGACTGCCGGCTATCGGCGCCGTCGGGCGCGGTGGTGTTGGTGGCGCCGGCGATCGAGATCGAATCCCTGGCCAGCGAACTCCGGGTGACGCTCGGAAGGCTCGACTGCACGCCGGAACTGGCCCGTGTGCTGGCTGGTCTGGCGGGTGAGTGGCTGCGGCAGCCGGCCCGATTTCCGGTGGACTGCGTCGTGGATGTAGACGACTTCTCCTGGCGGCAACGCCCGCCTGCCGCAGTTCGTGGCCTCCAGGCCGGGGATCCGCTGCCGGCGGGGGGGCATGCCAGATCGCTGCATGTTGAGTGCGTCGCGGCCAACGGTTCCCGAGCCGTTCGCGTGCGGCGGAGTTCTGCCGCCGGAGAGGCTGGCGATGAGGTTCGTGTCGTGACGGGAAGGCTCGCGGGCATCGACAGCGGGAATGACCCCCCGAACCCGGAGGCGGTTCGGCCATGGGAGCAATTCGACGAGGGAAGTCTCGAGGTCCACGGCACCATCGTGGAACCCTTGCCGGTCACCATGCTCGAAACGCTGGCAGGCCTGGAGGCGGGCACGTTGCCGCTGGGCGAGGAAGCTGTGGTGAGCGGAACCGTCACGGCGGTGCTCGATCCAGCGCGGTCGAGTGGCTCAGCGTGTGGGCGAATCGACCGGATTGATCTCGCTGCGGCCAGTCTTCATCTGCCCCACCGGGGCGCGGGGGAGTCGTTGCTGGCGATCGACCGGCTCGAGTGGAACCAGGGCAAGATCACGGCCTGCGAATGCCAGTGTTCGGTCTCCCGCGGCCGCGTGGGGCAACGTCTGCTCGACGCATTTGTGTCGGTGCTCGGCTGTCGTCCGGGGCCGGCCTACCGCTCGCTGGCCCGAGAAGAAGTGAGGAGCTTTGACGATGTGGCGGCGGTCCTGCGGATCGACTCCGCCGGGATTGATCTGCGTGCCGCGCCGGGCCGGACAGGCTCCCTGGCCAGGATCCAAGGGCTTTCGATCCTCGATGAGCCGCTGACGCCGGCGCCGCTCGACCGGATGGCCTGGCTCCTTTCGCCCCCAGGCACCGTGGCCGTTCCGGCGTCCAAGACCACGGCCTGGCTGCTCCAGTTCTTCACCATCGACGCCCCGGTCGGCCCGGGGGAGGCAGGCGGCGCCGGCGATTTTTCCGGCAGTCCGCCGGTTCAAGCTGGGCGACCGTCGCAACGCAGGGGATTTTGACCCAGTTTTGACACTGA
>CANHYS010000396.1 GCA_947464585.1 Planctomycetaceae bacterium
CTCCGCCACGGATGCGCGGCCGAGAGACGGTCGGCCTGCACGATCGCGAGCCACGGCAGCGGCGCCAGCCAGGCGAGCATCCAGCAGTCGGCAGGGGGTTGCACGAGAAACATCGCGGCCGCGCCGGCCAACGCGAGGGACAGCACGCCGCGGTCGTTCAACGCCCCGCGAAACAGACCAGCCGTGTCCAGGCGGTCGCGCAGCAACCGGCCCGGTCGGCCGGCTTCGGTCAGTCGGCCCGCTTCGGTCAGTCGGCCCGCTTCGATCGGCCGGTGCGTCATGGGGCGGCCTCGAATTCGGCAATCACCGTGCCGGGGGTCACCACGTCATCCTCGTCAACGAGCTGCGTCATCAAGCGGCCTGCGACGGGCGACTCCAGGTCGATGGTCGCTCCGCCGACGAGCAGTTCCACCACACGATCCCCCTCCAGCACGTCAGCGCCCTCGGGCACGAGCCACAGGGATACCCGCATCGACATGCCCATCACGCCGCACTCCGGCACCGCCAGCGGCTCGCGTCGAGGATGGGCGTCTGTCGGCATTCCTGGCTGCATCGATCCCTGTATCCCCGGCTGCATCTCTGGGTGTATCACCGGCAGTGTCACGGCTCACCGGCACGCAGTGGCTACTCGAGCCCACGCAGCCATTCCAGCAGCACGCCGCCGACGGCCTCCAGCGACTCCGGCGCACACTGTTGGGGTGTGTCCTGCATGGTGTGCCAGTGCGGATAGTCAAAGTCGATGATGTCGCAAGTGGGAATCTTGCCGATCATCCGCAGCGGCACATGATCATCCTCGACCTTGTATTTCGGTCGAGGGACGAACTGTCGCACGTTCCGGCGAGCGGCCACGGCCCAGATTGCATCCACGATCGGGCTGGTGTCGGGCCACTCGACGCTCTGTTGTTCCTGCCAGATTTCGAGGTCGCGATCGGCAACCATGTCGACGATCACGCCACAGCGGTAACGGTGCTGCTGTCGACCAGCCTGCTGCTCAGCCGCATACTGCCGCGCAAAGAAGGTCGATCCCAGGAAATAGGGATCGCGCTGGGCAACGACATATTCCTCCGCGTCGAAGAGCACGAAGTCGACGCCCACGGGGCCCGGCAGCGAGGGCATCGCGCGGGCCAGTTCCATCAGCAGCGCCACGCCACTGGCGCCGTCGTTGGCTCCGATGAACACGCCTTTGGGATCGACGGGATCGCGGTCAGGGAAGGGACGTGTGTCGTAATGGGCACCGATGAGCACGCGGTCGCGGCGGTCGGGATGCCATTCGACGATGAGGTTTTCCATATGGACTGGTGCACCGGTGCGCCGGTCACGGATCTGAAAGGCCTGCCCGTGCACCACGCCGCCCGCGGCGCGGAAGTGGGCGGCCAACAGGGCCCGCTGCTTCACCATCGCTGGCGAACCGCTCGACCGGGGCCCCAGCCCCGAGATCGTCTCCAGGTGCGCAAACGCCCGCGGACCGGAGAATGCCGGCGGCTCCTCCGCCTGGCTCGCGGCCGGCAATGCGGCCGCCGCCAGCAGGGCCGTGGCAACCATGGCAACGATGTGTACGTGCATCCGATGCAAGCCGCTCATGCAGACTCCTTTGTGGAATAGTCTAATGCATCGAGGCCCGCGAATGGTCTTGTTGTTCTGGCGACGTCCTGCCGCACCACCGCCCCCGGCCCAGGCCTCCACCATGAAACCGTATCTGAAACCGTCTCTGGATCGCGTGGCCTGCCTGCTGCTCACGCTGGCATGGGCAGCCGGTGCACGGGCGGGCGGAGGCCCCGAGAACCTGTTTCTCGTCGTCAATGCCTCGAGTCCCGACAGCGTTGCGGTGGCCAACGCCTATGCCGCCCTGCGCGGCATTCCTCCGATCAACGTGCTCATGCTGCCGTGGCAGGAAAGCACCGAAAGCATCACTGTCGCCACGTTTCGCAGCGACCTGCTCGACCCCGTGCTCCAGGCGATCGATGGCCGTCGACTCGCCCCCCAGATCCATTGCGTCGTGTATTCGAGCGACTTTCCCTGGCGGATCGATTTTGCCGAGGAGATGCCCGAGGCACTCGCCTCGCAGCAACTGCTCAAGTTTCCGTCCGGCTCCCTGACTGGCATGACGATGCTCTACGGCGCGGTGCGGAGCGGCAAGGGGCCGGTCTGGCTCGATCCGCAGAGCAACCGCTACTGGCGGCCGCTCGATGCCGCGGGCGTGCCGAAGTCGACTGATGGGTTTCAGGGCTGGCATCGGTATGACGCCAAGGGCGATGTGGTGAAAGAGGCCGGCAACCGCTACCTCCTTTCGGTGATGCTGGGAGTGACGGCCGGACGGGGTAACTCGGTGCCCGAGATCGTTCGTGGACTGGAGGCATCGGCGGCGGCCGACGGCACCAAGCCGCCCGGCACGATCTACTTCGTGACCAACGACGACGTGCGAACCAAGACCCGCAGCCCGGCCTTCCCGCCGATTGTCGAGGCGCTCGAGGCCCTCGGGGTCAAAGCGGAGGTCATCTCCGGCGTGCTGCCATCGGCCAAACGTGACGTGGCAGGGCTGATGACAGGGGCCGCCGACTTCGACTGGCCTGCGAGCAAGAGCACGATCGTGCCCGGCGCCATCTGCGAAAACCTCACCAGCTTCGGCGGGATTTTCACGCCGTCCGTTGGCCAGACACCGCTCTCCGTCTTCATCCGCGCCGGCGCCGCCGGTTCCAGTGGCACCGTCATCGAGCCCTACGCATTGCAGGCGAAGTTTCCACACCCCGCAATCCACGTGCACTACGCCCGCGGCGCCACGCTGGCCGAGGCCTTCTATCAATCGGTGCAGGCGCCGTATCAGCTCTTGGTGGTGGGCGACCCGCTCTGTCGCCCCTGGGCCACGATCCCGCAGGTTCAAATTGTGACGGCAGGCGATGGCCAGGCAATCGCCACCAATGCGACACTCTCCGGCTCGATCGAGCTGCTGCCGCGGGCGACGGTGGCGAGCCAGAAGTCGCCCCGCGACGGCGTCGCCTCGACCGGTTCCATCGACCACTTCACACTCTTCGTCGATGGCGTGCAGCTGGCACAGTGCCGCCCCGATGAACGCCTGCCGCTCGACACGGCGCAGCTGGCGGACGGACATCACGAACTCCGTGTGGTGGCCACCGAATCATCGTCGGTTCAATCGCAGGGCCGCTGGGTGCTGCCGGTGCGGTTCGCGAATCACGGTAAGACGCTCGCGCTCGAGGTCGAGCCTGCCCGCGTGAGCGTCGCGGGCACGGTGCGGGTGCGTGTGGGGGGCGAGGGGCTCGATGGTGTGGCGGTGTTTTCGATGGGGCGGGTGCTGGGCCGACCCCCCGGAGGCGACACGACGATCGAGGTGCCGGCCGAACTCCTCGGCCGCGGCCGCGTGACAATCCGCGCCACGGGCCGCTCCGGCCCCGGCGCGGCCAACAGCGTCAACGCCGACCCCGTCACGATCGAGGTGACGGAGAAGTAGCCGGAAAGCAACGCGGCTTCCCGGCCAAAGCCGCAACGTGCAACGCCGCGGTTCGGGGCTGCCCATGCCCCGTCGCCGGACGTTCGCTCCGGCATCCTGCCTCCGCTCACTCGATGCTGACTGCGCTCCGGCATCCTGCCTGCGCTGGTCAGCAACGCCGGCTCTCGGGACATGGGCAGCCCCTCACGGATACATCAAGTTCCAGAAAAGCTCGGAGCGAAAGCGTC
>CANHYS010000397.1 GCA_947464585.1 Planctomycetaceae bacterium
CGCCGGCGAAGATCGACTCCTCGATCGCTGGCAGGCCGGCAGGGGTGCCGGGGATCTTGATATAGAGGTTTGGCCGGTCGGCGCGGGCGTGGAGGTCGCGGGCCGCCGCGAGCGTGCTCGTGGTGTCGTAGGCCAGCGTGGGCGACACCTCCAGCGACACCCAGCCATCGAGGCCGCCGGTGCGGTCGTAGGCGGGCCGGAAGAGGTCGGCGGCGCGGCGAAGATCTTCAGTCGCCAGTTCGAAAAACAGTTTCTCACCAGCGAGTCCCTGCTGCACCTTCGCGGCGATCGCAGCGTCGTAGAAGGGGGTGTTTTTGACCGCCGCGTTGTAGATCGACGGGTTGCTGGTGAGCCCCGTCACCGAGAGGTCGCGGATGTAGCGGGCCAACGTGCCGTCGTCGAGCATGCCGCGGGTGATGTTGTCGAGCCAGAGGCTCTGGCCCAGATGATGGAGCTGCTGCGTGGTGGTGGCCATCTGATGCGCTCGGAAATGGGGCAGAGAAACGGTCCGATTGCCGGGCGGCAATCCGCGGCGGAGTTATACTCGACTGGCAGCCGGGGAGGCGACCGCTCTCGGTCGTGCCTCTGCGTGGTCTGGCGGGGTGGTGTGCGCCGGCCGCCTTGCCGTCCTCATCGGTTCGTGTTGATCCGCACCGTTTCCAGGAGACGTTTTCAGATGGCTTCCGCTTCCGATCTCAACGACGACGACGTTCAGAAACTCGACCGCCTCCGCGACTCCTACCGCCGCCTGGAGGCGGAACTTGGGAAGGTCATCATCGGCCAGCGGGAGACGATCGAGCGGCTGGCAATCTGTCTCTTCGCCCGCGGGCACGCACTGCTCATGGGCGTGCCAGGCCTCGCCAAGACGCTGCTCGTCAGCCGGCTGGCCGAGGCGGTGTCGCTGAAGTTCAGCCGCATCCAGTTCACGCCCGACCTGATGCCGATGGACATCACCGGCACCGACATCCTGCAGGAGGGGGGCGACGGCCGCCGCGAGTTCCATTTCGTGCCGGGGCCGGTGTTTGCCAACATCGTGCTCGCCGACGAGATCAACCGGGCTCCGCCAAAGACACAGGCTGCCATGCTCGAGGCGATGCAGGAGCAGAAGGTGACGGTGGTGGGCAAGACGTCCCGCCTCGAGCCGCCGTTCTTCGTACTGGCCACGCAGAATCCAGTCGAGCAGGAGGGCACCTATCCGCTGCCCGAGGCTCAACTCGACCGCTTCATGTTTCTGATCGAGGTCGATTATCCCTCCGAGGACGAGGAGGTGATGATCGCCCGCACCACCACCGGCGACACGCTGCCAGAGCTCAAGCACGTGCTGTCGGCCGCGGAGATCATCGACTTCCAGAACCTCGTGCGACGCGTGCCGGTGCCCGACCACATCTATCAGTTTGCCGCAAAGCTCGTGCGGCGGACCCGCCCGCAGGGCGCGACCGCCCCCGACTGGTTGAAACCGCTGGTCTCCTGGGGCGCGGGGCCCCGCGCGGTGCAGTATTTGATCCTCGGAGCCAAGTCGCGTGCGGCGCTCACCGGCGGCTACATGGTGCGGCTCGAGGACATCGCGGCGGTGGCGGCACCGGTGCTCACCCACCGCGTGCTCACCACGTTCGCCGCGCAGGCCGAGGGGATCGACGCCAAAAAAATAGTCGAGCGACTGGTCGCCGAGGCGCTCGCAGAACAGAACGGCTGAGCCATGTCCACCATGCCCGGTCAGTTCACTGACCGTCCAAACCGGACGTTCCTCGACAGCGGCGTGCTCTCCCGGCTCTCCGCGGTGCCGCTGCTCTCGCGCCGGCCAATGATCGGGGGCGTGTCGGGCCGTCACGTCAGTCCGCACCGCGGCTCAAGCGTGGAGTTTGCCGAGTACCGCAAGTATGTGCCGGGCGACGACCTCCGCCGGCTCGACTGGCGGGTCTATGGCCGGACCGACCGCAACTACGTCAAGGAGTATGAGGCCGACACCAACCTGCGGTGCTGCCTGGTCGTCGACTCAAGCGGCTCGATGGGCTACGGCTCCGCCGGCATCACGCGGATGGAGTATGCCCGGCGGCTCGCCGGCACGCTCGGCTTCCTCGCCTGCCGCCAGGGAGATGCCGTGGGGATCTCCTGCGTGGCCGACGGAATCGTCCGCCACCTGCCGCCGCGGCGGAACCCCGCCCACCTGCGGCTGGTGCTCGACGCCCTGGAGCAGGTGAAGCCGGAGGGAACGAGCCGGCTGCCGCAGGTGCTCCATGAACTGGCCGAGACCACTCGACAGCGGGCCCTGATCGTGATCGTCTCCGATCTTTTCGTGGACCCCGAGGAGTTGGCCAGCTGTTTTGGCCATCTGCGGTTTCGCAAGCACGACGTGGCGGTCTTCCATCTGCTCGATCCGCAGGAGATGGCGTTCGACTTCCGGCGGCCGACGCGGTTTCTCGACATGGAGGGGGGCAGCCCGCTGTTCGCCGATCCGCTCGACATCGCCGACCGCTACCAGCAGGCGCTCGAGGCATACCTTGCGTCGCTCAAGACCATCGTGCTCGAACAGGGCATCGACTATCACCGCACGCTGCTCGATGAAGACTACGAGAAGGTGCTGGCGCGGTTCCTCGTGAGCCGCGCGTCGGGGAAGGGGATGCGATGACCTTTCTGCAACCCTGGCTGCTTCTGACACTGCCGCTGATCGCACTGCCTGTGATCATCCACCTGATCAACCAGCAGCGGTTCCAGTCGGTCGAGTGGGCGGCGATGATGTTTCTCCTCTCGGCCAAGGCCCTCTCCCGCGGCTATAGCCGGCTGCGGCAGTGGCTGATCATGCTTCTGCGAATGCTGGCCGTGGCGGCGGTCATCTTGGCGGTCAGCCGGCCGCTATCGCAGGGCTGGCTGGCGGCCGCGGGCGGCGACCGCTCCGCCACATCGATTGTGCTCCTCGACCGTTCCCCCAGCATGTCGCAGGCGTCGGGGGCTGGCGGCGAGTCGAAGCTCATGACGGCACGGCGGCAGGTGGCCGCCGCGCTCGAGACGCTCGGCGCGAGCCGGGTGGTGCTCATCGATAGCGTCTCATGCAAGCCACAGGAGCTGTCTTTACCACGGGAGATCGAACACGTTTCAGAGGCGGAGCCCGCCGCAGCGGCGGCCGACCTGCCGCTGCTCCTGCAGGCGGCCTGCGACCAGATCGGGGCCACGAAGTCGGCCGCCGGCACGATCTGGATCTGTTCCGACCAGCGGGCCAACGATTGGAAGGTGTCGGACGCCGCCTGGCCCGCGATCCGCGAGACGCTCGCGAAGATGCCGCAGTCGGTGCGGCTGACCCTGCTGGCCTACACGGAGCCCGCGGCCGACAATCTCGCCGTGCGGGTCACGCAGGCGGTGCTCGAGCCCCGCGGGAAGACGTGGGAACTCCTGCTCGACATCGCGATCCGCCGGCCGATCGACGCCGACCCCGGCACCACCACCGGCCGCGTGCCGGTGCAGATCGAACTGGGGCCGGCGCGGTCGACCGTCGAGATCGAACTGACCGGCAAGGAGACCGTGCTCGCGCGGCACGCGATCCCGATCGACGACGCCGCCGCGCAGGCCAACGGCTGGGGCCGCGTCTCGATCCCCACCGACAGCAATCCTGCCGACAACGATTTTTATTTTGCCTTCGGCACGCCCCCGGTCCGCCGCACGGTCATCGTGATGGAGAATTCGCAGCCGGCTGCC
>CANHYS010000398.1 GCA_947464585.1 Planctomycetaceae bacterium
CAGGCCAGGAGGGCGACGGGTCGGCGGACGATGCGCAGGAGTAGTGCGTCGTGAGTCTTCGACGAGATTTCACCTCAGTCGATGTGACCAGGCTGCCGCCGTGGGGACAGGCCGTCCAGTTTGACTTTCAGCCCTACACACCGCACGATGCCATCACCTCAGTGCTGATTGTCCGGAAGTGATTTCGCTGTCCGGGCCCGCTGGTTACCCGTGGAGGCGATGCCATGACCGATAGCAGAAAAAGTGACGGTGGCGAACGAGGCCAACCCTTGGTCAACCTCGCCGGCAAGTGGGCCGTCGTGGCGGCCGACTTCAACCATGCGAGAATCTACGCGGTCGATCCCTCCGCCGGGGCAACGCCAGAGAAGATCGTGGCGCCCGATCCCAGCCACGTGAACCACAATATCTTCCATCACCACGGCAACCCGACCGGCGGCTTCGACATCGACAGGCCCGAGACGAACGAATACCTCAAAGCACTCTCCCACGCCCTGGCGCCCGCCCATCGGATCCTGTTGCTCGGCCACGGCGGTGGCAAGGCCAACTTCAGCCACCTGCTGGAGTCGTATCTGGAGAAGCATCACCGTGATGTGGCGTCCAGGATCGTGGCGAATGTCCGGGCCGACATCGATGATCTCACGGACGCAGAGATGGTGCGGATCGGCGAGACCTATTTCGGCATGGACGAACCCAAGCGTGGGTATCCACGGTCGCGGTAGGGGGCGATGCGCCTTCCTGCTCATGCAGGCGGAAAAAAGGTGCCGGCCATCTCGACGCCCGGGGCGATCATGAAGTAGAACGCCTCTCATCAGGGCTGGCCCATGAAGGCTGGATGGTCCCGCCCTCGCGTCGACCGTCCGGCAGCCCGTCGCAGGAGAGACTCCGCCATGCCAGATCAAGGCCCGCAGCAACGGTTCGAAGCCCTCGCTCTCTCGCTGCCTCCGGCGCCCAGGCCGGTCGGCGTCTACAAGCCAGCCCTCGTCGTGGATCGTCACCTGTTTGTATCGGGTCACGGCCCACTCCTGCCCGATGGCACGCTCATGCGGGGCCGCGTCGGCCGCGACCACGACGCCGACGGCGGCAAGCGGGCCGCCCGCCAGGTGGGCCTCACCATGCTCGCCACGCTGCTGGCGACCGTCGGAAGCCTCGACAGGATCAAGCGGGTGATCAAGGTCCTCGGCATGGTGAATTGCACGCCGGACTTCGAGAAGCATCCCTACGTGATCAACGGCTGCAGCGAATTGTTCGCGGACATCTGGGGACCAGAAAACGGCGTCGGCGTGCGGAGCGCTGTCGGCATGGGCTCGCTGCCCGACGACATCCCTGTCGAGATCGAGGCCCTGTTCGAATTGGCATAGAGGGACGCGGCAGAGGCCCACGCTGGCCCGGCGATGCCATCGCGGCGTCGCTGGCACGGGTGCGGACCACCGTCCATGCAGAGGAGACTACCGTCCGTGTTCACGATTGACGCCCACCTCGATCTGGCGATGAACGCGATGGAGTGGAATCGCGACCTGCGAATCCCCGCCACGGAGATCAACGCGTATGAGCGCACCCGCGGCCTCAGCGACAAGCCCGACCGGGGCAACGCCGTCGTCTCGTTTCCGGATCTCAGGCGTGGCCGGATCGGCCTGGTCGTCGCGACGCAGATTGCCCGCTACGTAGCCCCCGACAACCCGCTCCCCGGCTGGAACTCTCCCGAGCAGGCCTGGTCGCAGACGCAGGCCCAGCTCCACTGGTATCGCACCATGGAGGAGGCAGGAGAGATGGTGCAGATCGTCGATCGCGCCGGACTCGACGCCCACGTCTCGCGATGGCTCGCGGCGACCGCCAGCGGTGGCGACGTCTCGCGGCTGCCGATCGGCTACATCCTTTCGCTCGAGGGCGCCGATTCGATGATCACGGTCGGACATCTGGAGCGAGCGCACCGCTACGGGCTGCGGGCCCTGGGACCGGCCCATTACGGCCCGGGCCGCTACGCCCACGGCACTGATGCCTCGGCGCCGCTCAACGCCGCCGGGCGGGAACTGATCGTCGAAATGGATCGGCTGGGAATGATCCTCGACGCCACGCACCTCTGCGACGCAGCCTTCTGGGAGGCGATCGACCTCTTCTCCGGGCCGGTCTGGGCCAGCCACAACAACTGCCGCGCCCTCGTCGACCACAACCGGCAGTTCTCCGACGAGATGATCAAGGCACTGATCGGCCGCGGCGCCGTGATCGGCGGCGCCCTCGACGCGTGGATGATGGTGCCGGGCTGGGTCCGCGGCACGTCGACACCGCGGGGGATGAACTGTGATCTTGCCGTGATGATCGACCACCTCGACCACGTCTGCCAGCTCGCGGGCAATGCCGACCACATCGGCATCGGCTCGGATCTCGACGGCGCCTTTGGCCGGGAACAGGCCCCGCACGATCTGGAGACGATCGCCGATCTTTCCGGCCTGCCCGGCCTGCTCGCCAAGAGGGGCTATCCGTCGGCCGACATCGACAAGGTGATGCACGGCAACTGGCTGAGGTTTTTGCGCAACGCCTGGGCGTGACGGCCTGGCATCCGGGCCGAGCCGTCTCGTTGCGTCTCAGGAGAGCCGGCCGCGGGCCTCGATCGTGAGCCTTCGCAGCCGGTCGTCCGGCTCCCGCCACCAGACCGCATCCTGCAGATTGATGCAGGGGCAGACGTGATTGGGGATCACGCTGACTCGCTCGCCGACCCGGGGCCGCCGCACGCACCGCGTCACATTCACCTGGGCGTGCTCCTCGGAGAGCTTGGTGATCACCGCATCAGGATATTCGACGACGTGGCCGTGACCACTGTCTGGTGCGGGGCCACAAAGGTCGCTCGTGAACGTCTTCGTGCCTCCATCGAGAACGACCTGGCCGTCCACCGCGTCGCTGACGACGGTGCAGAGAATCGAGGCGGCACAGTCGGCGAGCGAGCAGAAGCCGCCGCGGACGGTGTTCATGTCGTTATAGACGGAGGTCCCGGGACGGATTTCCGTGACCTGCGGCACGAGGTGCGACCGGTAGGCAGTCGGTGTGGATCCGCCCGACACGACGTCCCGACAGAGACCGTGGCGATCGAAGAGGTCGATCGCTTCCTGAAGCTTCGCCGCGACGCGTGCCAGCGGCACGGCCTGTTCGTCAGGCTTCGACCAGATGTGGCCGGGGTAGCAGAGGATGCCGTCGAGCCGCAGGCCGGGGGCCTTGTCGGCGGCCTCTGCGAGGGCGACGAGTGCCGCGGCGGTGGGCACGCCCGTGCGGCCCATGCCGACATCGAGATCGACGAGCACGCCGATCGTGGTCCCGGCGGCGGCTGCAGCGGCGCTCGTGGCGTCGAGGGCCGAGGTGGTGTCTGCCGCGATCCGCACCCGCGACGCTGCCGCCAGAGCCGCGAGCCGCCGCGTGCGAAAAGCGTCGACGGCCGGATAGGCCATCAGGAAGTCAGACGCCCCATCGGTGAAAGCGGGCAGCAGGGCTTCCGCCTCACCCACCTTGGCGACGGTGAGGCCACGAGCGCCGGCGGCTAATTGCAGGATCGCGACCTCGATGCTCTTGTGCGTCTTCGTATGGGGACGGAAGGCGATTCCGTGGCTTGTGGCATAGGTCGCGAGCCGATCGATGTTGCCACGCACCGTGGCCGCGTCGAGGACGATCGCGGGAGTGGGGATCTCGCCGAC
>CANHYS010000399.1 GCA_947464585.1 Planctomycetaceae bacterium
ATCCAGGATGCCTTTCAGGCGGAAGGGGTCGCCGACGCGCCCTTCGAACTGGAGCCGGACGCGGCTGAGACGAAGGGCGTGGCGAGCCGCACCAAGTCGTACCGCAACTGGGCGCTCTCCACGTCGCTCGACGTGCCGTCGGCCCGGCGTGTGGTGGAGCGGGTTGCAAAGAAGCTCTCCGACACCCCGGTCTATCTCTCGGCCAACTCGATCGGTGGAAAGGTGGCGGGCAACACGAAGATCACCGCGCTCTACGCGCTGTTGGCGAGCCTGTTGATGATCGTGCTTTACGTGTGGGTACGGTTTCAAAATGTCGCCTTCGGTCTGGCGGCCGTGGTGGCACTCATCCACGACGTGTTGGTGGCGGTTGCCTGCCTGGCGTTCAGCACCTACCTGAGCCGCTACCTCGGCTGGGCGTTGGTCGATGACTTCAAGATCAGCCTCGACGTGGTGGCCGCGCTGCTGACGATCGTGGGCTTCTCGATCAACGATACGATCGTGATCTTCGACCGGCTCCGCGAACTGCGTGGTAAGAGCCCGTTTGTCACGGCGGAGATGATCGACAAGGCGGTCAACCAGACCTTGAGCCGCACGATCCTCACGTCCGGCACGGCGTTTCTGGCCACGCTGATCCTGTATTTGTTCGGTGGCCAGGGCATCCACGCCTTTGCGTTCACGATGCTCGTGGGCATCATCACCGGCACCTACAGCACGATCTACATCGCCGCACCGCTGGTGCTGTGGCTGCAGGAGGGTGCCAGCGCCGCCCGTCGCAGCCAGACGGCGACGAGGTCGACGCCGCAGTTGTCTGCCTGACATGCCCGACGGATCAGGAAAACCCTGCCGGCAATGCCGACCCTGACGGCGTGGGGGCGTTGACTGAAGGTGATGCCCGGGTGCTTCGTCCGGCCGCGGCCGCGGTGGCGGCGCATACTCTCTCTGGAATCGCTTTTGCGGCCGGCTTCTTGAGCCGGCTCCAGGTGCCCGCGTGGCAAGGGAGAGAGCATGTCACAGTTCATGCACACCGTGCGGTTTTTCGTCGGCATGGCGATGCTCGCTGGCGGCGTGGCGCTGGCTCAGCCGTTTGTGGCGGCGGTCGTCGCCGCTCGGGGCCAGGCGACGGTCTCGGGGCCGTCTGCCGCCATGCCTGGCATGCAGCCCGGTCTGCCAGCCATGGCGATCGGCAGCGGAGGGCATGCCATCCCTGATCCAAGGCCGATGGACAGTCTGGGAGTGCCGGGTCTGCCGCTGACGGCGGGCGACCAGTTTCTCTCCGCCCCAACACCGCCGCCGCCGCCAGCGCCGCTGCCGGCCTCTGGGCTGGATTCCTCGCCCGCGGCGCCAGCGCTTGATGGAACCTACCGTTCCACCGTGGAAATTCCACCGCCACCCCTGCTCGATTTCCACGCCCCACCCCCGCTCTCTGCAGGCTGGTCTGCGCACGACGTTGCCAAGCCGGCGGCCCACAGCCCGGCCGTCCAGCCCGCGTCCGTGCCCGCGGACTACGTTGTGCGCGACGGGGATGACCTCACGGCAATCGCCCTGAAGGTGTATGGTCACGCCGGGGCCGCACCCGCCATCTGGGCGGCCAACAGGGATCGAATTGCCGATCCGCAACTGCTCCCCATCGGCCTGGCATTGCGACTGCCCCCCACGTGGACCCTTCCCGCCGTCCACGCGGCGCAGGGAGGAATGTCTGGGCTCGCGATCGAGCCCACCTTCACCCCGAACTGGAGCAGCGGGCATGCGAAGACGAGCCTCGGCAGGGAGCCCGCCGCTCCGGCGGTGCACGGTGGGGCGGAGTCTTTCTGGTTGCAGGGCGCAGACGCTCGACCGTCGGCTCCGGCAGCGACCCTCACGGCGGGGCCCGGACGCTTGTCCGTGCCGGAGGCGACATCGGGGCCCGCGGTGCCGGCACAGCGGCCGGCCACGGTCCGGGTTGGCATGGGCGATTCACTTGAGTCGATCGCCGTCAGGTTCTACGGCGACAGGGCGATGGCATCCCGCATCTGGCAGGCGAATCGGGATCGGCTTCGCAGCCCCGATCTGCTCGTGCCTGGCGCGGAGTTGCGGTTGCCGTGACACAGGGTCAGTCGCCCCGGCCGGCTACTCCGGTTTGCGAGCGAGTGCCAGCGCGAAGAACGTCTTGATCTGGTCGGCGACGTGCAGGGCCGGATCGTTGGCGAGCTTGTCGGCTGTCAACGTGGTGTCGATCTGAATGAAAAAGGCCGTTCCATCGGCCGGATCCTCGAGATCCTTGGCCTTCTCCGCGGGCAGTCCGGCACGTTGCTGAAACCATTCGCTCGGGCGGAAACGCTTGAGCTGATCAAACAGCCTGATGGCATCGCGATCGCCCTTCCCGGCAACCACCATGAGGGGAATCGCGTGCTGGATTGCATCGCTCGTCAGCGGGACTGACATCGAGATGCCCTTCGTGGCCCAGACAGGGCTGATGAGCGCGAGTGCCCGCACCTGCTGGCCTTGCGGCCCCGCCGTGGTTGGTGGCCAGTTCCAGTCCGCTGCTGTCCACATGGAAGCGAGAGTTCCTCCGAGGCCGCAGCCGACGACGCAGAGACGGTCGATGTCGAGCGTGCCGGCATCGGACTTCTGCTTGATCCAGTAACGGACGGCCTCGATCTCGCCCCGCATCGCGGACTGTTCGCGGAGTCGGCCCCCGGTGGCGGCGGCCATCGACTCCAGATCGATCTTCTTGAGCATCCGGGGCTCCATCGCATCGCCCTTCCCGCCACTGCCGGTCTGGGCCGCGGGACGGGAACCGCTGCCGCCGTGGCAGCGGAGATCGGGGGCAACAACGGCGCATCCAGCCCGCTGGAGGTTTCTGGCCAGATTGTCGACCGTCTTATGCGAGCCTTCGAGATCATGAACGAGGATCACGGTGGCGACCGCCTTGGCATCCTCCGGTGCCGGGTAGTACCACGCGGCGATTCGGATGCCATCCGAGGTCTCCAACCGCAGCTCCTCGACGGTTTCCCCGGTGGCGGGGGCTGCGGCCTCCGCGGCCCGGCAGGCTGGGGCGGCTGGCAGGAGCAGCAGGGCCGCCACGCACAGGCGACCACACCACCGCATGGAGAGTGTCACGGGCAGGGCCATCGGTATGCTTTCCAAGACGCGGGGAAGGGAACCAAACCAGTCAACGACCGTTGTGGCAAAACCTCTTGCAAAAAGCTATCACTCGGCGTCTGGGCGGAGCAAGCCGGGAGATCCTCCTGTTTCCGCGGGTCACGCTGCCGGAAACCGTAGCTCGGGGGCAATTCGGGGGGGCTCCTCGGGGGAATACTGGGGGAATAGTTTGTCCCCGGTCGCCCGAATCGATGATGGCGTCCGTTCATGGCGTCTGGGCGGCCCCGGTCTGTGATTTACGGTATCCTAACGGGATGATAGGTCTCTTGGCCCCCCTCCGGCGCGGGCGAGGAGTTCCCCTGGAGCTTGTTGCATATGGAACCGCTTGAGACCCAGCCTCATCACGTTGCGTCCTCTGGAGGCGTGTTGGCCCAGACCAAGCGTTGGTGGCAGGAATACACGGGCGAGGAAGAGACTCCGTTCGACGGTGACAGTCCTGCCTGGTTGATCAGCCTGCTGATCCATGTGGTCGTGCTGTTGTCGCTGGCGCTGGTCGCATTGCGGGAGCCTTCCAGATCCGCGCCTGCGATCACCAT
>CANHYS010000400.1 GCA_947464585.1 Planctomycetaceae bacterium
ATGACTCAGTATAGACATACCGCCCGCCACGGCCGCCGCCTCCCCGCAGGCCGTTTCCGACTCCCGCCTCGCACGCCCGCCCCGCCATGCCCACCGCCAATCCCATCCTGATTCCCGAACTCCGTGTCATGCTCGGCGAGGGAGACGCCGACGGCCTGCGAGAGGTGGCCCGGGAACTCCACCCAGCCACCGTGGCCGATTTCTCGGAAGGGCTCGACGACGGCGAACTCTGGCAGCTTCTCGACTTCCTGCCGGTCGAACGGCAGGCCGAAATCTTTCCCTACTTCTCCATGCCCCGACAGGTGGAGTTGGTGACGGCGGCCGACCGGGTTCATCTGGGGCCACTGATCGAATGGATGGCCCCGGACAACCGCGACGACCTGCTCCGTGAACTCGATCCGGAACTCGTCGAAGAAATTCTGCCGCTGGTGGCGAAGGCCGAGCGGCATGACATCCGCATGCTCCTCTCCTGCCAGGAGGGGTCGGCCGGGGCTCTGATGACGACCGAATACGCCTCGCTGCCCGCCGACATCACGGCGGGTGAAGCGGTGGCCCGCCTGCGGTCGCAGGCCCCCAACAGCGAGTCGATCTACTACATCTACGTGCTCGACGCCGATCGAAAGCTGGTCGGCTTTGTGTCGCTCCGCGACCTGATCCTCGCCCGACCGACCGCGCTCGTTTCGGACCTCATGCAGCGTGATCCGATCAGCGTCCGCCTGGAGGAGCCGAGCGACCGTGTGGTCGAGAAACTGGCTCGCTTCGACTTCCTCGCCATCCCGGTGGTGGACGAAAACAACCGCCTGGTCGGAATCGTCACGCACGACGACGTGCTCGACGCCGTCCGCCAAGACGCCACCGACGACGCGCAAAGGATCGCCGCCATTTCGCCGCTCGGCGAGAGCTATCTCGAGGCGGCACTCGTCTCGATGACCTGGAAGCGGGGGGTGTGGCTGGCCATTCTCTTTGCCACGGCCGCGCTCACGGCGATGGTGCTCGCGAAGTGGGAGTCGCCGCACGTCTGGCTCGTGGCCTTCATCCCATTGGTGATCGCCAGCGGAGGGAACTCCGGCAACCAGTCGGCCACCCTCGTGATCACCGCTCTCTCCACCGGCGACTGCAAACTCTCCGATTGGCCCCGAATCCTCCGGCGGGAGTTCGTATTGGGCCTGCTGCTCGGCGGACTGTTGGCGATTCCGGGCTACTGCCTGGCGCTCGCCTATGCGCCGACCGCTGCCGCGGCGCTCGTGATTCCGCTGACGATCCTCGGCGTGGTGATGATGGGCACGATGGTGGGGTCGGTGCTGCCGCTCGTCTTCCGTTCGATCGGCCTCGACCCCGCCCTGATGAGCAACCCGTTCGTGTCGGCGATCGTCGACATCGTGGGGATCGTGCTCTACATGCTGATCGCGCTCGTCGTGCTCGACTGACATCGCGGCCGCCCGTGCTTTACCGCGCCGGGCGGGACTGCCCATGACTGCTTCGCAGGATGCCATGGTTCGCGAAAAGACTGCGTGGCAGGATGCCATGGTTCGCGAAAAGTCACCGGCCACCCTGCCATATGACTGCTTCGCAGGATGCGAAGCGCAGCACCAGAAACCGGAGGTTTCCAAGCAAAAACGGCAGGATGCCGTGTTTTGCGTAAAGTCAGTAGCCGGGCGGCAACGTGTCGCCGCGTTTGGTCGCAGCGGCCTTCGTCGAGATCTCGATCGATTCGACACCGTCCCTCTTGCGGATGACGTAGACGAGCCTGCCACCGGAGTCGCTCTTGGCGAGGATCGTGCGCAGCACCGCCTCGGCCGGCTTCTCCCGCTCGTCCAGCCCGAAGGACTGGTTTTTCGTGATGCCTTCCAGCTGCAGGTCGCCGCCCAGGATCTCCATTGGAATGCCGATCTCCTCCGAGAGCATCTGGATCGACTTCTCCAGCGTATCTTTGGTGAACACCAGCGAGATCTTCTTCTGGAGCCCGCCTGCCGGCGCGGCGGATGCGGCCGCTGCGGGCTTCCGCGACACGCCCGCCACCGACTCGGCGCCCGGCGTCTGTTCGAGCGCGAGTTCCGACGCCAGCACGAGATTGTGGCCCGCGTGCCGCGGAAGGTAGGTGTTGAGCACGACCCCCTTTCCCTCCGCGCCACAGCGGGCGCTGGCGGCCACCACGCGGATCATCGACGGCAGCCTCATCACGAGCTTTCTGCCGTAGGGGTGCGGATTGATCGCGGCGCAGTAGTCCTCGACCATGTCGGCGATCTTCTCGATCTGCTGCGTAAGCCGGCCAGCCAGCGACTTCGCCGGCTCGGCACGGGTGGCGATCGCGTCGACCTCGGCGTAAAAGTTGTCGCCACAATGCAGCGACAGGGCCGCGGCCTTCACGCCGTCGCCAAAGAAGCTGCCGAGTGGCTCGACGAGCCCGGCAAGCGGACCGGCCATCAGGGGCCGACCGTCGGTCAGCAAATAGTGCGGCGACCCCAGCAGCGTGAGATGCCGGGTGCGGTCGAGCATGCCGACGAGCTGCTCCAGGTCCTGCGGCAGGCTCGCCGCGAGCGTGTCGCCGTCGTCCTCCTCCGGGCCGGCGGCCCGTGCCGCCACGATTGGATCCATGAGGCCCGCCGTTGCCATCACGAGCACGCGGCCCTCCTCGGCCGCAGGCAGCCAGAAGGAGAGCTTCGGGCCCGCATAGACCTGCTCACCGTCGACGTCCTTTTCGGTCGTCTCGCCCCACGCCTTCGCCCGTGCCTCTTCATCGTCCCAGAGCGGCGACGGTTCCTGGAAACGCACCGTCCAGCCGGCAATCGCATCTCCTGACGCTGTCGCCGCGTTGGCGTCCGCCTGCCAGCCCGCCTGGACCTCCGCGATGTTTTCGAGGCTGCAGCCGCAGAGCGCAGTGAGCGTGGCGATCCCTTCCGCCACGCGGGGCCCGAGCGACTTGACGAACTGTCTGCCCTCTTCGTCGGCCACGATCGCCGCGGGACGGGCCAGCAGAATAAGCTGGGATCCTGGCGGCAGATACGCGAGCGACGGTGGCTTGCCGTCGGTGGGCGACGCCCAAGGCAGGCTGGTGGAATCGACGATCTGGAGCTGCGGCTCGCGGCTGGGATTCCTGTCGGAGGGCTGGTGGGTCGCCGGCTCCGTCGGCTTCTTATCCGCCTTCTCATCGGTCGTCTTCTGCTGCCGAGCGTCATCCGTGGCAACGCCACCCTGAGCCTCATCGTCGCTCTGCTTCTGCGAATCACGCGGTGCCGGTGCCGAACCGTTTCGCGACAGGGCGATTGCCAGCACGAGCGCCACGAGACCGCCGGCAACCCCCAGGCCGATCATGCCAAGCCTCGCGGCACGCTTCCGTGCGGCGAGGGTCGCAAGTTCGACCGCCGATGATCCCGCCGCTGACGCTGGGAATGCGGCCGCAGGAGGCGACGGTGCGGCCCCGTTCGGAGGAACCGCGAGCGGGGCTGCGGAGGCCGCTGATGCAGTGGCCGGTCCGGCAGCGTTCCCAAGAGGATTCTGGGCCGGTGGCAGCGAGCCGGAGACGGGTGGCTGGCCCATGCAGCCGGCCAATGCGTCGGCCGCTTCGGCCGCATTGGGATATCGGCTCGCCGGATCCCGGGCCACGAGATAGGAAACGAGCGTGGCCACTTCGACGGGCACCTGCGGCGG
>CANHYS010000401.1 GCA_947464585.1 Planctomycetaceae bacterium
AGTCCGGCCCCGGCTCGTAGACGTTTTCCAGGAAAATCGGCAGCGTCGCGATGTGGTCCATGTGTTCGTGGGTGATGAAAACGTGCTTCACCCGTTGCTGCCGACGCAGGTCGGTAAGAATGCCGATCGCCCCGGCGTCGATCACCACCTCGTCGTTGATAAGAAACGACACGAGAAACTGCAGGTCAGATGGGGGAGTGGAAGAGTTCAGCAGTTCGATACGCATAAGATCGGTGGTTTTTGTTGGCGGTCGCTGGTGGCCGGTCGAAGAGAATAACTGACGACCGCGAGGTTCACATGGAGAAAAAATCGCGGATCCGCTGGAAGATGTCCTGCGACTCCGGGCTGGCCCGATCGACCGATGCCATGGCCTGGGCCCGCTCGCTCTGCCGCACCTGCAAGGCCGCCCCGAGCTGTTCCACGAGGTTGGGCTGGGCCGCGAGAATCCTCCGAAACGATTCCTTCCCTACCTCCAGCAGCCGGGTTTCGACGAGAGCAGCGACCGTGGCCGACCGCGGGGCACCTGTCATGAGCGACATTTCACCGAAATAGTCCCCCTCCTCGAGCGTGGCCAGCCGTACGGGCGGCGCCCCTTCCTGAACGACCGTGACCTCGACGCGACCGCTCACGATCACGAACAGGCTGTCGCCTGGATCCCCCTGACGAATCACCGGTTCACCGGCGGCATAGACCCGCTCGACGTTCTCCTCCGCCAGCCGGCCAATCTGCTCCGGCGTGAGCGGGCCGAGCATGCCGATCCGTTGCAGGCTGCTGACACGCCGCTCGACGGCCGTCTCCTCCGACTCGATGACGGGCGGCGGCAGCTGGGTGATCCGGATCTGCTGCGTGGCCACCGGAATCTCAATCCCCTGACGGGCGAAGGCATACCAAATCCGGTCGCGGGCCATGCCGTCCACGCGGTCACGCTTGTCGAAGTCGGTGGTGAACAGCCGGACCCAGTATTCGATGCCCCGCTCCTTGAACTCGTTGGTGACCACCGACGGCGCCGGCTGCTCGAGCACGCCGAAGCTGCCACGGACGGCATCGACGATGATCCGCTGCACACGCTGGGGCGAGACATCGTAGGGTGCGACCACGTAGAGCGAACGACGCGACCAGGGCTCGGGCTTGGTGAAATTGCGGATCGACGCCTGCGCAAGCTGCCCGTTGGGAATGATCACATAGGCCTCGTCGAGGGTGATCACCTTCGTGGCCCGCCAGTTGATCTCCATCACCTTGCCGATGTGGGCGGGATTGGTGTCGTATTGGATCCAATCTCCCAATTCAAACGGGTGTTCGGCATGAATGGCCAGTCCGGCGAAGACGTTGCCAAGAGTGTCCTTGAGTGCGAAGCCGAGCACCGCCGTCAGGACCGCCGATCCGGTGAACAGGTTCTCGGCCCGCACGCCCGCCTCGAAGAGGATGGCGATCAGCGCGGCCACAACCGTGACCAGCCGCAGCACGTCGAGAAAGATCCGCGGCATGGGCTTGCTGACTCGCTCCCATCCAGACACCGCGAAGATCAGCAGCACCGACTGCAGGAGCGATGCGAACAGAAAGAAGCGAATGCCAAACGCGGCCATCCTGGGAGCGTCGACGGAGTCGGGAAACAGCCAGGCCACCGCGAGTGGCAGGGGCGCGAGCAAGAGCAGGGTAACCGGCCCCCACGACAACCACCGACGGCCCTTGGGCGCCGAGAAAATGAACAGCAACAACCCCACGATCGCCACGGTCAATTCGCGGCCCAGATCGCCTTTACCCCCGCTGGCAAACGTGTTGATGATCGTGCTGAGGCCATCTTCCATGCGTGATGAGGCTCCATGCGGATGCCGGACGATGCTTTGAATGCGATCGATTGTGACCGGTTCGCGGGTGGCCGACAAACCCTGAAACCTCGGCATACCTCGCAATTTCGCGATCTCCCGGAGGCCGGATAGACGCCGCGAAGGACTATTTTTATACTTTGGGGCCCGCGGGACGGTCCGCGGCCATTCCCTCTATCCAGCCTGAGACGATCCGGAACACGCATGGTCAAACTGACGGTTCGCGAACGCGAAAGCATTCAGGAGGCGGTCCGCCGCTTCCGCAAACTGGTCGAGCGCAGCGGCATCAAGAAGGAGATGCGTCGCCGGGAGTTCTTCGAGAAGCCCAGCGAGACCAAGCGTCGCGCCCGCCTCCGCGCCGAACGCCGCACCAAGCGGAATCGCCTGCTCGGCGTCTGAATACACGAAAAACATGGCCATTCTGGCTCATCGACAGGCGGATGCCTGTCCTTAGCCATTTCTTGGCGACCGCAGGTTGCTGACGCTGAGGCTGCCAGAGGATAGACGCAGCATCCGTGAGGGGCTGCCCGTGCCCCGAGAGCCGGCGTTGCTGGCCAGCGCAGGCAGGATGCCGGAGCGAACGTCCGGCGACGGGGCATGGGCAGCCCCGAACCCGTCACGTTCCAGAGGCGTCTCACGCCCCCCAGTCGAGCGCGACGTCGAGCCATGGAGCATCATGCGTCGGCCAGCCGGTGCTGACCCTGTCGACGCCGGTCCGGGCGATCTCCGCCACCGTGTCGAGCCGGATGCCGCCCGACGCCTCGAGCACCACGCCCGGCCGGACGGCATCCCGCCTGGCCACGCAGGATGCCAGCTGTGACGGTGTCATGTTGTCGAGCAGGACGATGTCGGGGCCGGCCTCCAGCACGGAGTCGAGGGTCTCCACCGCGTCGATCTCGATCTCCACCACCATGGCCTCGGCCCGCGACGGCGGAAATGTTTCCGCCACGAATGATCTCGCCCGCTTCACGGCGGCCGCCGGCGAAATCCCCGCGGTGGCCAGGGCAGCCAGATGGTTGTCCTTGATCAGGATCGCGTCGTAGAGGCCCATGCGGTGGTTCCAGCCTCCACCCATGCGGACGGCATATTTGTCGAGCAGACGCCAACCTGGCACCGTTTTCCGTGTGTCATAGACACGGCAACGGGTGCCCGCCACGGCATCGACAAGCCGGCGGGTGGCGGTGGCAACGCCCGACATCCTGCCGAGAAGGTTGAGCACCACCCGTTCGGCGGCCAGCACGCTGCGGGTGGCCCCCGCAAGAACAGCCACCCGCGTACCAGCCTCGACGACCGCGGCATCGGCCACCAGCGGCCGCCACTCAAGCCCGGTGTCGGCCACGCTCGCCACAATCCCCGCCGCCGCCAGCCCCGCGATCACCCCGGGCCGCCGCGTCACCACGGCCAGTTCGCTACGGGCCGAGCGGTCGATCAGCCCCACGCTGGTCCAGTCGCATTCATGGCCCAGATCCTCAGCGAACCACTCGACGGCCCGGCCCGCCACGTGACTGGCAAGATGTTCATCCCATTCCGATTGCCGAAACTCGCGACACGTAGACGACATGGGCACTCCTGTTTGGCGACCAATTCCCTATCTTACAGTGAGGCTTCTCAAATGCCGCTACCATGAGCATATGGCCCGCCGCGTCTGCGGCTCGGGCTTCGTGCCGAGGGCCCTCTCTCCTCTCCAATCGCCCCTCACTCCCCATGGAACCACCCGACTCCACCTCCACGCTGTTGCCGCCTCGATCGCAGCCGCTGATCGCCTTCATCGTCGCCGGCTGTCTGGGCGTGGGCGCAGCATGGTTCGTGG
>CANHYS010000402.1 GCA_947464585.1 Planctomycetaceae bacterium
AGACGACGCGGCCGGCACGCTGGTCACGATCCCATTGCTGGGCACCGTAGTTGATGCCGGAGAGGTTGAAGCTCGAGTAGGGATTCCGCGGCCCGGCCGCCTGGGCGGTCGTGGCGGGGCCAGTGACGACGATGCCGGCAGTAAGGAGCAGGAAAAGCAGGTGGGGGATGCGCATCGTAAACGTCTCCACGGATGGGTTGTGAAACCAACTGCTTCAATCTACGGAGTCGATGCCCAGCCTGTTCGACTATGCGATAATGGGTGGCATGCCGCCGTCGCCGCAACAGCCCGAAGCCCGCGAGCCGGCCCACGAACCGGCTCTCCTCGAACGCCTGCTCTCGCCGGCGGCCTATCCACACCCTGTCACGAGCGTGAGGCTCATCGAGACCCACATCTCGTGGGTGTTTCTCACCGGCGACTACGTCTACAAGGTGAAGAAGCCGGTCAATTTCGGCTTTCTCGACTTCAGCTCACTCGAGCGACGACGACACTTCTGCGAGGAGGAGGTGAGGCTGAATCGGCGGTTTGCTCCAACGCTCTACCTCGATGCGGTGCCGATCGTCGGACCGCCAGCGGCCGCCCGGATCCTCAGTGCAGACGAGATCAGCGGAGAAGGCGAACCGATCGAGTGGGCCGTCCGGCTCAGGCAGTTCGATGAGGCAGGCCGGCTCGATCGGCTGCTCGACAGCGGCGGCTTGTCGCAGCAGGGCTGCGAGGACCTCGCCGGGGAGATGGCGCGAATCCAAGATCGCCTGGAGATCGCCGACGTGGCGTCGCCTTGGGGGACGACCGAGGCGGTTGCGAGCGCGATCGACAGCACGCTCGGACGGCTCCGCGAACACCGGCCCGAGATCCGCGAGCGTGTCGGCTCCCTAGAACTCGCAGTGCATCGACGACTCGCGGCCTGCAGCGGGGCGATCGAGGCGCGGCGCCGGGCTGGTCGTGTGCGGCAGTGCCATGGTGATCTCCATCTGGCCAATATCGTTTGGCACGAGGGCCGCTTCGTCCCCTTCGATTCGATCGAGTTCAGCGAATCGCTCCGCTGGATCGACGTGGCCAGCGACGTGGCTTTTCTGGCGATGGATCTCGAGTCGCGGGGACGCGCCGACCTGTCCGCGACGTTCACGAGCAGTTGGATCGAGGCGGCCAATGACCATCAGGCGGCCCTCGTGCTGCCCGTCTACATGATCTACAGGGCGGTGGTGCGAGCCACGGTGGCTGCCATCCGGTCGACGCAGTCCAAGGCCGGGCCGCATGCGGATCCAGCGGCTGCTGCTGCCGCCAATGCCGAGTCCGACCGCTATCTCGCGGTTGCGGAGCGACTGCTGGTCGACCGTCGCCCAATCCTGGTGGCGACCAGTGGCGTGTCGGGCAGCGGGAAGACGACGGTCGCCGGCGAGGTTGCGGCGGCGCTCGGCGCCGTGCGCCTGCGGAGCGATGTCGAACGGAAACGCCTCTTCGGCATGGCGGCCACCGATCGGCCCCGCGATGCGGTTCAGGACGCAGAACTTTACTCATCGGAGACGAGTCGCCGCACCTATGCGCGGCTGGCCGAACGTGCCCGGCTGATCCTCGCCGCCGGCACCAGCGTGGTGGTGGATGCGGCCTGCAACCGACGCTGGGAACGGCGGATGCTCGCCGACGCGGCCCGGGAGGCCGGGGTTCCCATGGTCTGGCTGTCACTGGAGGTTCCGGAGGCGGTGGCGGTCGCCCGCGTTGCGGCGCGACAGGCGGTCGGCACCGACGCCTCGGATGCGTCGGTCGACGTCGTCCGAGCCCAGTTTGCCGCCCGCGAGCCGATCCAACCGGAGGAATTCGTACGGACTCCCGACGGTGATCTCCTGGAATCGCTGATCACGATCACAGGGGCTGACCTCGAGAATCCCGAGTTTGTCCAGCGTCTTGGAGCACGCCTTTTGGCTCGATCGGGCAGCTGATGCAGCCGAGCGGCCTCGGGTAGCTAGAATGCAGCCACTCACATCCTCACCTCCTCACACCATCCATCGGGAGCCACCATGGCAGTCACGACCCAGCAGACGATCGACCTCTTGCTCGAGAGCTACAGCATGGAGCTCGAGACGGTGATGAACTACCTCGCCAACAGCGTCAATCTCGACGGCGTGCGGGCCGAGGAGATCAAGAAGTCGCTCGGAGGAGACGTGCTCGGGGAGATCACTCATGCCCAGCAGCTGGCCAACCGCATCAAGCAGCTTGGAGGACATATTCCGGGATCGAAGGACCTCGTGCTCGGCAAGCAGATCCAGCCCGTCACGGTGACGACCGACGTGGTGGGTGTGATCAAGTCGGTGATCGCCGCCGAGGAGGCTGCCTGCGCCCAGTACAAGAAGATCATCAAGGCGGTCGAAGGCGAGGACTACGTCACGCAGGATCTGTGCATCCGCATCCTCGCCGACGAAGAGGGGCATCTCGTGCAGTTCCGTGGGTTCCTCAAGGAGTACACGGCTGGCTGAGCCGCCTGTTGCCCGAAAAGCCCTTGCTTGCGCTGCGGGCTTGGATGACGGGCTTGGATTGCACAGGGGCTGTAGACGCTACCGTTTGCCGCGCTTCGGCCGGTAGCCCACGCTCTTGCGTTGGCGGCCTTCCTTGCGGGCTCCCGAGGCGCGGGCGCCCGAGGCGGGCCCGCCTCGGATGTGGTCGCCGGAGGTGTTTTCCGTGAAGGCCCGCGTCGCCTCGCTCCGCTTGCGATCGAGCGCCTCCTTCGGCGCCCGTTCCGGGATCAGGCAGTCGCAGCCTGAGCCGATGAGATCCTGACGGCCGGCCTCTTCGAGCGCCCGTCGCACCTCGAAGTAATTTTCCGGCTTGAAGAACTGCAAGAGCGCCCGCTGCATCCGTCGGTCGCGCAGCCCCTTCGTCACCTTCACGGGCTGCTTCGTCATCGGATCAAGGCCTGTGTGATACATGCAGGCGGCGATGTCGAAGGGGCTGGGAATGAAATCCTGCACCTGGTCGGGCTGGTAGCTGTTGCGCTTGAGGAAGAGCGCCAGTTCGATCATCTCCTCCACGCCGCTGCCGGGATGGCTGGCGATGAAGTAGGGGACCGTGTACTGCTTCTTGCCCACGCGGCGACTGGCGGCCTTGAAGGCCTTGTCGAACTCGACGAAGTCGTCAGCCGACGGCTTCTTCATCAGGTCGAGCACCTCGGGGTCGACGTGCTCAGGCGCCACTTTCAAGTGACCGCCGACATGATGCTCGGCCAGTTCCCGGAGGTATTCGGGATCCTTACGGGCCAGATCCATGCGGACTCCCGAGGCCACGAGCACCCGCTTCACCCCCTCGACACTCCGCGCCTCCTTCATCACCGCCTTCAGCGGGCCGTGATCGGTGCCCAGCAGTTTGCAGACGGTGGGGTGCACGCAGGAGAGTCGGCGGCACTTCGCCTCCACCTCCGGCCGCGAGCACCGCATCTGATACATGTTGGCCGTTGGCCCACCGATGTCGGAGACCGTGCCCTTGAAGCCGGGCTGCGAGGCCAGGAGCTTGATCTCGGTGATGATCGAATCCTGCGAGCGGCTCTGGATGATTCGCCCCTCGTGGGCCGTGATCGAGCAGAATGTGCAGCCGCCAAAGCAGCCCCGCATGATCTGGACGCTGGTTTCAACGACCTCGAATGC
>CANHYS010000403.1 GCA_947464585.1 Planctomycetaceae bacterium
GCGCCAAGGATGTGAAGATCCGCGGCTGCGAACAGGAATTTCTGCAGCAGTTCCGCCACCATTCCGAAGGACAGGCCCGGATGGCGGCGTTGCAGTCGCTGGTCCACCAAGTGCCACGGCTCTGGTTCGAACTCCTCGCCGTCGCGGCGCTCCTGCTCCTCACGGCCGTCATGGTGTGGCAGGGGACTCCCTCCCAGCGGCTGCTTCCGATGCTGGGGCTGTTTGCCACGGTGGCGTTCCGCATGCTCCCCTCGGTCAATCACATGACGGCCGCGATCCACCGGCTCCGCACCGCCGATGCCATGCTTGCCGACCTTGCGAAAGAGCTGAGGCTCGCAACCACGGCGACTCCCGGCCGAACGGGAGTGACGATGCCGTTTCGCGAGTGCATCACGCTGGAGAACGTCCGCTTTCGCTATCCTGCCAGCCGGGAGAATGTGCTCGATGCGGTCAGCATCCGCATCCCGCACGGCGCGTCGGTCGGCTTCGTGGGGGGCAGCGGCGCCGGAAAAAGCACGCTCGTCGATGTCATTCTTGGGCTGCTGCCACCGTCGACAGGACGCGTGACAGTCGATGGCAACGACATCCACGACAACCTCCGTGGCTGGCAAGACACGATCGGCTACGTCTCGCAGACGATCTACCTCTGCGACGACTCGATCCGCAGGAACATCGCGTTTGGCGTGCCCGAAAAGGATATCGATGATGGAGCGGTCCAGCGGGCGCTGAAGGCGGCCCAACTCGACGAGTTCGTCGCCAGCCTGCCGGCAGGTGCCGACACCTTCGTGGGTGAACGTGGCGTGAGACTGTCGGGTGGCCAACGCCAGCGGATCGGCATCGCCCGGGCGCTCTACCACGACCCGGAGGTGCTCGTGCTCGACGAGGCGACCAGCGCCCTCGACGCCGAAACCGAGAAGGGCGTGATGGCGGCCGTCAACGCCCTCCACGGCACCAAGACGCTGATCATCGTCGCCCACCGCCTCACGACCGTTGCCGACTGCGACACGCTCTACCGCCTCGACAAGGGACGGGTCGTGCAGTCCGGCACCTTTGCCGAGGTCATCTCGCCCGGGGCTCGCCCGACCGACGCGGCCTGACCGGGTGGACTGCCGGCTCTTTCCCGGCCAAAAAAACGCCGTTTGCTGTTCCGGCAGGCTTGGTAGGATTGAAGGTTTCCCGTCTGCCACGTCACCCCCTGCCCTCACCAAGGTTCGGTCCCCCCGTGTCCAGCAGCCCCGTCATTTCCAAAGTGCAGCAGAAGGCCATCCAAAAGGCCGACACGCTGATCGAAGCCCTGGGGTGGATCCGCAAGTTTCGCGACACCACCACCGTCATCAAGCTGGGCGGCAGCGTCGTCGAGCACCCCGATTCGCTCCGCCATCTCTTGCTCGACATCGTCTTCATGTCGACGCTCGGCATGCGGGTGGTGGTCGTGCATGGCGGCGGCAAGGCGATCAGTCGTGCGATGGACAAGGCGGGCATCGAGCCGCGGTTCGTGCAGGGCCGTCGCTACACCGACCAGGCCACGCTCGACATCGTCGAGAAGGTGCTCGCCACCGAACTCAACCACGACCTCACGGCGAAGATCGAGGAATACGGCGGCCGCGCCATGTCGCTCAACTTCCTCTCGACCAACGTCCTCTTCGGCGAGAAGCTCATGCTCGAAGGCCCGGATGGCCAGCCGCTCGATCTCGGCCATGTCGGCGAGGTGACGCGGGTCGACCGGCTCACGATCGACAACCTCTCCTACGCCGGGCAGGTGCCGGTGATCCCTTCGATGGCGATCACGGCCGACGGCGAGAAGCTCAACGTCAACGCCGATACGGCCGCCACGGCGGTCGCCGCGGCGATCGGCGCCGAGAAGCTCGTCGTGCTCAGCGACATCCCCGGCGTGCTGCGAGATGTCAACGATCCGGAGAGTCTCATCCATTCGCTCACGGCCACGGAGGCCCGTCGCCTGATCAACGACGGCACGATCTCCTCGGGCATGATCCCGAAGATCGAGGGCTGTCTCACCACGCTCGAACAGGGCGTGAAGAAGATCCACATCATCGACGGCCGCCTGCGGCATTCGCTCCTGCTCGAGATCTACACCACCAGCGGCGTCGGCACGGAACTGGTCCGCGACGATGCCGTCAACCTGTCCGCCCGCGCCGCACCGGCCGGGGCCGCCGCCGGCCGGTAGCCGGTTTCATTCCCACGACACTTTTCCCAGTTCCTCCATCCTCTTCCGCCATCTTGGAGCATCCTCATGGCCACGATCGACGCATCCCCCGCTTCGCTGGGCGCCAAAACGCAGGCTGTCGTCGATGTCTTCGACCGCTACGTCGTGCCCAACTACAGGCGGTATCCGGTCTGCCTCGTCCGCGGAGTGGGTTCGAAGGTGTGGGATGCGGAGGGCAATGAATACCTCGACCTGTTCCCGGGTTGGGGCTGCAACCTGCTCGGCCACTGCCCGGAACCGGTCGTGCGGGCGGTGCAGGAACAGGTGGCAAAACTGATCCACGTGCCCAACACCTGGTACACCGAGCCGCAGGGGGAATGGGCGAAACTGCTCTCGGAGCGGTCGTTCGGCGGCCAGGCCTTTTTCTGCAATTCGGGCACCGAGGCCAACGAGGCTGCGATCAAACTCGTGCGTCTCCGCACCGACGGCAAGCGATACAAGATCATCACCTTCAAGGGCGGCTTCCATGGGCGGACAATGGGGAGCGTCTCCGCGACCGCACAGCCGAAATACCACGAGGGTCTCGGGCCGATGGTGGCGGGCTTCCAATACGCCCCACACGGCGATCTCGAAGCGGTTGAAAAACTGATCGACGAGCACACCGGTGGCATTCTCGTGGAACCGATCCTGGGCGAGGGCGGCGTCGTGCCGGCTCCCGAGGGCTTCCTGCAGGGGCTGCGACGGATCGCCGATGAACGCGATCTGCTGCTCGTGTTTGACGAGGTGCAGTGCGGCTGCGGCCGCACGGGCACATGGTTCGGCTACCAGCACTTTGGCGTCACGCCCGACGTGATGACGCTGGCCAAGAGCCTCTGTGCCGGCATCGCGGGGGGGGCCATGCTCACCACGGTCGACCTGGCGAAGCACCTGCGGCCGGGCATGCACGCGGCCACGTTCGGCGGCAATCCCATCGCGGCCGCCGCCGGCATCGCGGCCATCGAGATGATCGAACGGGATCATCTGCTCGACCACGTCGACCGCACTGCCGAGATCTTTCGCGAGCGGTTGGAGGATCTCAAATCGCGATGCGACGTGGTCCGCGACGTGCGGGTGTTCGGCATGATGATCGGAGTCGAACTGTCGATCGACGGGACGGCCGTCGTGCAGTCGTGCCTCGAAAAAAACCTGCTCGTCAACTGCACGCAGGGCCGCGTGATCCGTCTGCTGCCGGCGATGACGCTCACGGCCGCCGAGGTTCACGATGGCTGCGACCGCCTGTCGCAGGCCATTCTCGAAGTGGCTTCACGTTCCTGAGACCGAGCGGTTTCGCGGCTGTCGCAGCCGCTTTGCTCGTTCCCGAAACCTTGCAACGATCGTTCGTTTCATGAGACACCTGATTGTTCCCGAAGATCTGACCGCCCACGAGATCGAGGCCGTGTTCGCGGTCTCGCGCGATCTCGAGGAGAA
>CANHYS010000404.1 GCA_947464585.1 Planctomycetaceae bacterium
ACTTCGGACACTCGCTGCGTTCCCTTTTTTCCGGTCGCTGGTCGAACAGCGGCGCGAGCAGACGCTCTGCGGCGGCCGTCACCTGCTCGACGCTGATGGCCAGCATCGAGCGTGCGCCCTCGGCCCCAGACGAACTGGCTCTGACGACTTCGCTGGCAGTCTTCCAGGGATGCCATTGCCGTGGATCGGTCGGACCAAAGAGCGCCACCACTGGCACGCCGTGCGATGCGGCGACGTGCGGCAGACCGCTGTCGATGCCCACGCAGAGATCCATCCGTGCCAGCAGGCCGCCCACCTGCCGCAGCGGCACCGAGGCCGAGTGATCGTGAACATGGCCGGCGACACTCGGGCCAAGGAGACCGACGACCTCGGCATGCATGTCGGCATCCGCCGGGCCACCGCAGAAGACGATCTCGCAGCCGCGCACGGCGACCAGCCATTCGATCACGGCCGCCCAGCGTTCGGAGGGCCAGTGCTTCTCCCGATTGGTCGAACGCAACGCCAGGAAGACCCGAGGCCGCCCGGCGGGCACGTTCGCGAGCAGACTGTCGAGCGGTCCCCGATCCCGCTCGCACACCCAGTTCTCATTGTGGCCGTCATCGACGTCGATGCCGTCGCCACGCAGCAGGTCGAGGTAGGCCTCCGCTTGATGACGACCAGGTTGCACGCCCACGGCCCGGGACAACAGCCAGCCCCGTCCCTCCGCCACATGGCCGACCCGCCACGGAATGCCGGCCAGCCGGACGAGCACCGCGCTGGAGAACGACCGCTTGAAGAGATAGGCCCGGGAATACCCGCGCGACCGCAGCCACTTCGCATGCCCGAGAAGGCCAGCCAGCGCCTGCGGCATGAGACGCTGCGAACGCGGCGGCCGCGGCCAGGCCATCAGTTCGTCCGTGTAGGGACAGTGGGCCAGAACCGCCGCTGCGGCTGGTTCGATCAACACGTCGATGACCGCCCGTGGAAACCGCTGTCGCAGGTTGCGGAGGAAGGGAATGCCCAGCACCGTGTCGCCGAGGAAGCCGTTGCCGACCACGAGGATCCGCTCGGTCTGTGCAGGCGTGGCTGGCATGATTGGCGTTTCCCGACTGCGGCTGCCGCTACCGCGCAAATCCCACGAAGAAGCTGAAGAGCTGCTTGCTGTCGTAGGGGGCGTAGACCACCGGGACGGCGAAGTCGAGCGCGATCGGCGCCGGCCCCATCGCCGGCAGGGTGATCCGCAGGCCGAAGCCGGGCGCCACCCGCATGTTGTTGATCGACACGTTCGACTCGACGGTGCCGAAGTCGGTGAAGACGACGCCGCGAAGCGCGTCGTTGGCCGTGATTGGGAACATGTATTCGACCGTGTTGAGCCACTCGAATGGACCGCCGATGATGGCGGCATCCTGATTGGCGTTGACGGGCGACGAGCCGTTGGCCGTCTGCCGCGGGCTGGCACCGCGAAAGGTGAAACCGCGAAGGGTGTTGTAGCCACCCGCGAAGAAGTTGTCGTACGCCGGTGTGTTGGGACCCGACATGCCCAGCACGGAGCCGATCGAGAGCACGTGCCGACCCGAGCCGTCGGGCCGCTCGTTGAGCAGGAAATACTGCCTGCCCTCGAGGATGCCGCGCGGGTAGACGAAGGTGCCGATCACCTGCTCGAACTCGAACGTCGCCAGATGGCCCTGCGTCGGCAGGAACGGACTGTCGCGGGTGTCGTGGACGAGCCCGCCGCTGAAGCCGTAGACGGAATTCGTGCCGAGCATGTTCTGGATGGCGGGCGTGAGGAGCCGCGGGTTGTAGACGTCGACGCTCTCGCCGCGAAACGCGGTGTTCACCGACAGGTCGGGGGCGAACTTGAACTGATAGCCCAGGCCCACGCGCCCACCCACGCGGCCTTCCGCCCAGTCGTAGAAATACCGCGTGTAGTAGGAGGCGCTGGTGGACAGGCCGATCCGCGTGTCGAAGAGATACGGTTCCTGGAACGTGGCCGTATACCGTTGCAACTGCGTGCCCGGCGCGGCCTCGAGCCGGAACCGCTGACCGGCTCCGCGGAAGGCGGTGCCATTGCGGATGTCGTCCCAACTCTGCGGCAGGCGGGTGATGTCGAAGTTTTGTTCGTCGACGACGATGTTGCCGACGAGCCCGGCATTGGAATTGACGCCCGCACCGATCATCAGTCGGCCCGTCTGCGTCTCCTCCGCATCCACGTCGACGATGACGTAGGGCTCCTGGCCCGGAAACACCTGCAGCGGCTCGGCGCCAAAGTTGGGCACCATGCCCGGCTGGGCCATTCCCGGCGGCATCAGGCCGGGCTGCATCATGCCTGGCTGCATCATTCCTGGCTGCATCATTCCTGGCTGGGCCGCCATTCCTGGCTGGGCCATCCCGGGCTGCATCATGCCGGGCTGATATTGCACCGGCTGCATCATGCCGGGCTGCACGGCTGGTGCGGGCCCTCCCGGAAACGCCTGGGCCACGGGAGCCTGGGCCACGTAGACGGGAGCCCGCGGGGCGGGCGCCACGGTTCGTGAATAATCGACCGCCTCGGGGCCTGTCGGCGCAAGCGGCGATCCTCCCCAGGCCTGCGGGGCTGGCTGGGTCGCCGGCACCGGACTCTGGCCGCGCCACACCGGCTTCGCAGCGACCGTCTGCTGCTGGTTGTCCTCGGGGTTCCACTCCCCTTCGAGCACGAGATCGAGCACCGCGTCTTCCTCGTCGGCGTTGTCGGGGCTCTGCCCGCGAAAACCCGGCCGCTTGGGGTCGCGGGCAATCTGCTTGTTCTCATCCCCCTCGGGCTTGCTGAAGGCAATGCGGGGCCCCTCGCCCTTGGCGGCGTCGGCGAGGAACAGGCTGCTCGACTTCAGGCGACGCTCGTCGTCGCGGAGCTTGCGGATGTCGAGGATGTCGCCCGGCCGGAGCGAAAGCCGGTTGAGGACGGTGCTGTGGCGGGTGTGCGGATGTTCGCCGCGGATGCGGATATTGATCTTGCCCACGCGGTACCGCTGTCCCTCCTCGATGTTGTAGACGAGGTCGAGTTGACCGGGTTCCTCGAGGAACCGCGGATCGGCCCTGATGTCGGCGAAGACGAACCCACGGCCACCGTAGATGTCGCGGATCATGCCGAGGTCGGTATCCATCTTTGACTGGTTGAAGGGCTGGCCACTGGTGAGCTTGAGCTCCCGCGAGATGAACTCGCTCTTGAACTTGCTGTTGCCGACGAACGACACGTTCCGGACGGAGTAGCGCGGTCCCTCATTGATCACGAACGTGAGCATCGTCCATTCACGTTTGCCGCCGTTGACCACCTCGACCTCGCGGCCCACCTTGGCCTGAAAGAAACCGAGACTGCGGTAGTAAGCGGTGAGTGCCTCGACATCGGCGTCGATCTTGGCACGGTCGAGATCGCCGCCGAGCAGCCACAACACACCGGGCTTCGACTTGATCTGCGTGAGCAGGCGGGCGTCGTTGGCGATCGTGTTCCCGACGAAACCCGTCCACAGCGACTTGCGACTCCGCCCCTCGTCGATGAGAAACACGGCCCCCTTGTCGCCAGGCTTGCTGCCCTCGATCGTGGTCACCTTCGCGGCGTCGTAGCCCTTCTCGTGGTAATACGACTCGATCCGACGGCGGGCCTCT
>CANHYS010000405.1 GCA_947464585.1 Planctomycetaceae bacterium
ATCACGACTCCCTTCACCTTCTTCGCGACGGTCGCCGCGATCCTGCGGGTAGGGGCGACACCACGATTTGTCGACATCTGTCCCTCGACGTTCAATATCGATGCCTCACGGCTCTCGGAGGCCATTACGCCGCGGACACGCGCGATCATACCCGTGCACCTCTTCGGCCTGTGTGCCGACATGGAGCCACTCACTGAGTGCGCGCGACAACGCGGCCTCGTTGTGATTGAGGATGCCGCTCAATCCCTTGGCGCGGTCTATCGAGGGCAACGCGCAGGCACCATCGGCGACTACGGCTGCTACAGCTTCTTTCCATCGAAGAACCTCGGCGGTGCGGGCGATGGCGGTATGATTGTCACGAACGACGCTTCGAAAGCTGATCGCCTACGGCTGCTCCGGGTGCAGGGAGCACGGCCCAAGTATCACCACCAGTTCGTGGGCGGCAATTTCCGGCTCGACACGCTACAAGCGGCGATCGTAGGGGTAAAGCTGCGGCATCTCGACAGCTGGATCGAAATGCGTCGGGCTAACGCCGCTCGGTATGTGAAAATGCTGTCGGCCCTGTCGCCCCAGCCTGCACGATTGCTCTCGCTACCCCATGAGCCAGCGGATCGGCGGCACGTCTTCAACCAGTTCACCGTTCGGGTCGCAGACCGTGACCGAGTTCGGGCAGTGCTCGCTGAAAAGGGAATCGCGACAGAGGTTTATTACCCAACGCCGGCGCACCTACAGCCTGCAGTCTCCCGCCTCGGACTGCAGCCAGGGACTTTTCCTGTGAGTGAGAACTGTGCACGCGAGTGCCTGGCATTGCCGGTCTATCCGGAGCTTCCAGACGCGGCTGTGGCGGCAGTAACCTCCGCTCTGGCCTTCGCTTTACGCAGGGACCTCCCCGTCGGCCAATCCCCCGACGGCCCAGCAGACGGCTAGTACGTGAAACGGCCGGATGTCTCAATGCACAAGGTGACGCCAAGGCTCAACCCCATTCAGGTCTCGGCAACGCCGGTGGGTCGGAGGCCCGCCGGCGTGCGATGTTCCCCTCCATCACCTCAGCTTCTTGACTCGTGCCTTGATGCCCGAAACTCTTCGCTCCACTTGTAGGGCGGGCGCAACGGCTTCCGGCCTTCGCGGGCCGCAGCGGCGGCCTCGTTGGGATTGGCGAAGTCGTAGGCCCGCAGGATCGTGCCGCGGCTGACCTTCATCTCTCGGGCGAGCCGGTCGAACCCCTCCCCCGCCTTTCTTCGACGATCGACCTCCACTGCGATTTGCCGATACTTCGGCTCAAACGACTGGCCGGGCTGGCGACGTTGGCGGCGACGGCTATCGCCCCGGGCGGGCGGCCGCTTCCCTGTTTGGTGAAGATACAGCGCGTCCCGCACGACCTCCGCCCCGATACCCAGCGCCCGCGAGATGAGGTCGATGCCCCACCCAGCGTTCGCCATCTCGACGATCTGCGGCAGCATCGCCTCGTATTTCGGTGTGCGCTGCAGCGAAATCACGAACTCGCGGCGGCTACAAAGTGCTTTTCCCAGCGTTGTCCAACGGTCGGTATTCAGGAACTCCCAAACATCGGTGGTTGGATCATCGACTCCGCCGCCCTTTCCCCGCCGTAATGCCGCGATTGCCGACACCGCATCGATTGTGAACCGAGCCACCATCTCCGGCTTCGCCTGCCCCTGGACCTTCCTGGCCTCGATCACCACGTCACCCACGAGTGTCTTCAGCACCGTCGCTGCAGTACCCACATCCGAAAGCAGGACGTCTCGCAGCTGGTTCAGCTCCGCGAGCACGTCCTTCTCCTTCACCCGCGTGACCGGCGGGCTCTGGTTGCGGCGACGCTCGGCGACGAGTTCCGCGCGCAGTGACTCAAGATCTCGCTCCATTTCAGCCACCTTCCGGATGATCGCCTTGATTGCCGCGTCGTCCCCCATTTCTTCGAGGTTGCGGTTCACGCGGGCGATTTGCTGTTCTCGCTTGGCGATTTCCCGTTCGAGCTTCACGGTTGAGCCCTTCGGGCGGCGGGCGGACGCCGCGAGCGCCGCGTTCACCTCCTTCGTGAGCTCGGCCGTGAACTCCTCAGTGAATACCGCTGCCGAAACGGCGCCGAGCACTGCCTCGTCAATGATCCGCGCCGACTTGTAGCCGCGGTTCTTGCAGTCGTGGGCACCGTACACCGCGTTGAGGCAGAAGAACGACTTGTACTTGCCAGTCGAACGCCCCAGCACCATCGGTGCCCCACAGCCGCCGCATACCGGCCGCACCAAGACCTTCGGATACACATCGACTCGGGAAACGCCCTGCCCGGCTTGGGCGAGTTCGGCAGCCTTCTTGCCAAACCTTCTGGCTCCCTCGCCAAGCTTGGCCCGCACCGCCGCGGCCAGTGCGTCGGTGAGGATTCGCAGGTGGGGCATATCGCGATCCATCCACTCGCCCTCCTCTCGCTTAATCACGTCGACGTGGCCAGTTTCCCGGTCGCGCACCTGTTTCGTCTTTCGAAACACCTCCTTCCCGACGAGTCTGTCACGGTAGTAGAGCGAGCGAACGCGGCCGTCCGTCCAGGTTGCTTTGCCGCTCGCCTTCTCGGCGTTGAAGAGCTTCGCCACATCGGCGGGGCTCCTGCCCTCGTACGCGATCATCTCAGCACCTCGGACTATCCAAGCCGCCTGCTCGGGATCGACCTCGGCCCGCTTGGCATCGGTGCCCTTCCGGGTCTTCACCGGGTTTCCTGCGTTATCCGCGAACGGCACAAGCGTGTAGCCAAATCCCGGTGGTTGCACGAGACGGCCCTGCTCGAACGCGTCGCCCATTCCGCGATTTACCCGGGAGGCATTCTGGTCAATCTGCATCTCGTGCATGGTGGCCATGATCGAGAGTAGGATCTTCGACTGCTCACTCGCGCTGTCGAAAGAATCGCTGGCTCCCACGAGCCGAACACCGGCACGCCGTACAAGCTCGTTCAGTCGCAGCGACTCGATGACATTGCGGTTGGTGCGGCTCAACTCGTCGATCACGAGCCATTCCACCTGCGTCTTGCTCCGCTGCTCGACAATCGTCTTGAGGAGCAGGTAGCCACGGCGGCAGGCGAGCGTTCCGCTGATCGCGGCGTCGCCGCAAACGTACGCCCACGGGATGAACACATCGTCGCGGCGGGCTCGGGCGAGGATGTTGCTGAGTTGCTGGTTCAGCGACCGAGGGTTGGAGCCCTCGTCGGAGAACCGGGTATAGGCCCCGCCGAGCGACCGCCACCGGGCCGGCACACCAGCGGGATCGAAGAATTCGATCGACTGCGTCCGGAACCGCCGCTCGAATGCGGCGGCCATGGCGTCGATCGTCGCCTCCGAGGCCTCCGGCACCGCAGCCGTGCCCAGAAGCGCAGGCCAGTGGACAGCCTGCTGCTCGAGGTAGGTGCGGGCAAGGGACCGGAGGGCTTCGCGGGGCGGTAGCCCCCACTCCTCTCTGCCTTTTTCCCGGCTGCGGTATGTCGACGCCGGGCCGGCGGGGCTGGTAAGGCCGTTGTCGGAACGGTGCCCCGCGCCGGTCATTCCGGTCGTGGGGTGGATGGAAACAGGATCCTTGGAAACGTTGTGGCTTTTCATGGCCAACTCCTAAA
>CANHYS010000406.1 GCA_947464585.1 Planctomycetaceae bacterium
CCCTTCGGCTGCGTCGGGGCGAAACACCCACTGCGAGACGCGGTCCACGAGCACCGCATGCGGCAGGTCGATGCAGTCGCGATCAAACCAGAGATGCACCGCCGTGATCGGCGAGCCGACGAACGTCTCATCGGCCGCCGGCACGAGATCGGGGACGACCCGCGCCGCCTGCCGCCAAGGCAGGGCGATGATCACGGCATCGCAAGCCGTGCGACCTGCGGCGTGGATCACGGCAGAGGCCCGACCTTCAGCATCCCGTTCGATCGCCGTCACGCTCCGGCCCGCCTCAACCGCCACGCCGCGGCCCTCCAGCCACGCCACGAGCCGATCACCGAACAGGCTGCCGAGCGGTTCGGTGGGCACAAACATATCGGCGGCGTCGCGATGGGCGAGAAAGGCGTCGACCGCCACCTTCCGCGCCGCGGTTGTGCTCACGAGATCGATCGATTCGCCCAGCGCGCTCTCCAGGACAGGCTGCCAGAAAAGCCGGATCACCCGCTCAGGCTGGCCCGCCGACCGGAGCCACTCCAGGGCCGTGCTGCGAGCCGCGTGCGGCTCACCACCGGCCGGCTCGCGATACCGCGCCAGCTTCAGCATGCCCATTCCGAGCGAGAGCTTCTCAGCAAACGAAAAGTGCCGCATGCCGAGGAGCAGCGGCGTGAGGTGCATCGGCGCCGGGAGCATGCGCGACGGCCTACAGACAGCCCGATCGCCATCAGGACCGATGAACCACAGGGTGCGGTCGCGGCGAAGGGCGTCCGACAGGCCGGCCTGACGGCAGAGATCGAGGAAGTTCGTGCAGCATCCCATCGCCACGTGCTGGCAGGCATCGACGAGACCGCCCGCCACCGGGTCCTCGAACGAGGCCGCCCGACCACCGGCACGACGACGCGCCTCGAGCACGGTGACACGGACGTCGGTCGAGGAGAGCGATGCCGCCGCCGCGAGACCGGCCAGACCACCACCGACCACGACGACATGCTGCCGGGCGGGGCGAACTGCTGTGGAACGCGACGGATCAGTCATGTCATGTTCAGTCATGGTATTCATGCGTGGCGTCTCCGCACACTGCGGCCACCCGGCGGAGGCATTGGACCGACTGCGAGTGCCGCCACGGTCGAGCCTATGATGCGGAGCCGACCGGGCCGTACCCGCTCCGTGAAAATCCGCGTGCCCGCCTGCCGCACCGCGGCGAACAATGATCGATACGCGCCGAACATCGCGCGAAACACGATGCGACCGTCGGTAGAGAGCAGTCGATCGAGCCGTGCCGCCTGTCGATAGCAATCCGCCGCCCGCGCCACGTTCATGCTCGCCAGTTCCGCACACCCAGGGCCAATCCGGCCGCTGCGGAGATCAGCGGTGCTGCAGCCAGAGGCTCGAAAATCCTCCTCTGGAAGATAGATGCGGCCACGGGCAAGGTCCTCGGGAATGTCACGGAGAATGTTCGTCAGTTGGAAGGCCAGACCGCAGGCATGCGCGGCGGGCAAGGCCTCCCGCGGCGACCGAAAGCCCCAGATGTGGATAGCGGCGAGCCCCACGGCACTGGCCACACGTCGGCAGTATTCCTCCAATTCGGAAAACGTGTCGTAGCCATTCCGATCGAGGTCCATTCTGCAGCCATCGATGATGTCGTGGAGATAGTTCGCGGGCACGGCGAAACGACGGACCGTATCGACGGCTGCTCTGATGACCGGATCTGCCGACGACCCGCCCGCGATCGCCGCGGAGAGTTCGGCGTCGAAGGTGTCGAGCGCATGGCGGGCCGGCACGGGATCGGCGTTGTCGTCGACAATGTCGTCGGCACAGCGGCAGAAGGCGTAGAGGGCCGTGGTGCCGCGGCGCTTCGCTTCGGGCAGGAGGCGGATCGGCAGCGCGAAGTTCGAACCCGCCCGGCTCAACACCTCGGCACAGGCCTCGTGATCGGCGGCGAGCGTGGTCATGCGGGTCATGATGGCCCACTACCAGCAGTGTGTGGCGTGGCCTGCAGACGCCACCAGGCCCACGCGGCCAGGCGGAGCTTGGTCCATTTCCTCACGGTCGGCCGCCGCGCGAGCGTGTCGAACCCGGCCCGCTCGATCGCGTCGGCCACGGCCCGGCCGCCGGCGAGAAACATGCCGATCGCAGGCCGGAGCACCGGGGGCGCAACTCCCACGAGTGGCTCGCCCGCGTCGAACTGACCCCGGGCCCATGCAACCTCCGCACGCACCAACTCCCGCAGCGGCGACGCAGCCCGCGGGGCATCGAGCATCGCCTCGGTCACACCGTGCTGCCGCATGTCGTCGCGAGGGAGATAGACGCGGCCCGCCAGACGATCGCGTCGCACGTCCTGCCAGAAGTTCACCAGTTGCAGGCCCGTGCAGATGGAGTCGGACATGGCGACGAGCGATGTGTCGCGGCAGCCCTCGAGCAAGAGCACGATTCGCCCCACGGGATCGGCGGAGCGGCGGCAGTAGGCGACAAGTTCGTCGCGATCGGCATACCGCACCGCCACGCCGGCCGCGTCGAACGCCCGGTCTTCCTCGAACGCATCGAGCAGATGGGCGAACGGCTCGATCGTCAGGCCGGTCTGCCGGACAGTCTCGGCGAGTGCCACGTAAACGGGATGCCCGGGGCGACCCGCGAAACATTCTCCCAGCCCCTGCCGCCAGGCTGCCAGATCACGGGCCGCTTCCGCGGGGCTCGCCGCCTCGTCGACAAGATCGTCGCTCCACCTCGCATAGGCATAGACGTTGGCCAGATGCTGCCGCAGCCTTGGCGGCACGAGCCGCGTGGCGACGGTGAAGTTTTCGTAGTGCCGTCGGGCCACGTCGCGGCAGAAGGCTTCCGCGGCGGCAACATCGCCGACCGTGGGCACTGGCGTGAGTTGCCAGGCCGTCGGGTCGCGTCGGGCGGGCTGCGCTGGTTGCACGGACATCGGCACGACCGACTTTACGCGGTGTTTGCGGAAGGGGGCCTGTTCTTCACTGGCGGGGCAGAATCGCCATCACTACCATAGCTTACTGAACTGTTTTGGCCCCAACCGCGTTCCCCGCTGCCTCTCCCGGAACCCTCGCCATGAAGATCCTGCTTGCCAGCCCGCGTGGCTTCTGCGCCGGCGTGAATATGGCCATCGAGACGCTTGAAACAGCCATCCGACTCCATGGCACACCCATCTACGTCTTCCACGAGATCGTCCACAACAAGCATGTCGTTGACCGGTTCACGGGCGAGGGGGCAGTGTTTGTGAACGCGGTGGAGGAGGTGCCCGAGGGGGGCGTTTTGCTTTTTTCCGCCCACGGTGTGGCCCCGGAGGTGCGTCGCATCGCGGGCGAGCGGCGGCTGCGGGCCATCGATGCCACCTGCCCGCTCGTGACGAAGGTGCATCTGGAGGCGATCAAGTATGCGAAGGCCGGCTACCGCATCATGCTCATCGGCCATGAGGGGCACGACGAGGTGATCGGCACGATGGGGCAGGCACCCGAAGCCTTCACGCTCGTGGAGACCACCGAAGAGGTCGATGCCCTGCCGTTCGGCCCGGACGACCGGCTCGCCTACCTCACGCAGACGACGCTCTCCGTAGACGATGCGTCGCGGATCATCAACCGGC
>CANHYS010000407.1 GCA_947464585.1 Planctomycetaceae bacterium
CCGTTCGGCCACTTCCTGCATCGACGGATCTCGCTTTGGCACTGGATGGTCCACCTTAGGCTTCGGCGTATTGGCCCAGGCCGCGGACCTCGCTAGCGCCTCCTCCGCTTCACGAATCGACGAGAACAGGAGTTCGATTCTCCGACGATCATCGGCGCCGAGATCGCGGTTGAGCGACGCCGCCTCCTCGCGCACGCGATCGAGGATGCTCCGCCCGTGGCTCAGCCGCCTGAGTTCCGCCGCCACTTCATCGGCCGCGCCGTCCAAAAAGAGGGTCCTGAACGCTGCGGTAGGACGATTCTCCGCGGGCACGGCCATGCCCTTGGACGTCCACGACGTCGGCCAGTTCGATTTTCCGAGGACGAGGTTTCGGTATCGCGTGTCGGCCCCGATTCGTTCGGCCACCAGTTGGTCGAGAGAGATGGAATTCCGCAACTCACGGCTCGGCTCCGCGATCCGATCCCACTCGACGCCCGTGAACAGCCCAACCTCCGAGTGGTGGGACCGATGGTCAGGATGCGACATGCCCGACACCACGGTGAACACGCCGCGCACCCGTTCCAGGTGGGCGAGATAGCGGGTGGTTTCGTAATCACGACCGGGCTTCTCCGGAAACAGAAAGGGCGCGTGATACCCGAGCGGTCGTCCGACGAGCACCAGCCTCCGCGGAGCCGTCGTGGCGTTGGCCGTGTCTGCAGCGAGCGACCGCCGCTCGCCACGAAAGGCATCGAGCAGAGGCAGACCGATCACCACGGCACCGGCACGGAGCACGGTGCGGCGGGAGAAATGGCGTGCCGCCAGCGGGCCTGACCATGGCACCGGCGGACAGGTGACGCCATGACCATGTTCGTCGATCTGGTGGCTGGATACAGTCACATCACTTCTCCTGAAACATCCGGCTCTGCACCACCGCGTGCACGAGCGAGCGAAGCCCGTAGCCCTGCGGCTCCAAACCGGACACCATCCCGTCGATCTCGGCACGATCGGCGAACTGCACCGGCGCGCCGGTTGAAAACGTCACAAGCTTTCCGGCGAGATTGCGGACGATCGCCTCCGGATCCTCGAGCACCATCCGCTTGTAGTCGTCGACGTCGGCGAACGTGCGGCCGTCCGGCATCTGGTCGCCCTGCTCGATATCCGGGCCGCGAGGCACCCAACGGCCATAGTTCGCAAGCCATGCGTTGTGGCCCGGCTTGGCCGATGCCTGGTAGAACTCCCTCCAGCCGCCGATCACGTCGTAGGTTTCGAGGGCGAAGCCCGGGGGATCGATGAGCTTGTGGCACGAACCGCAGCTGGCGTCGGAGCGATGGCGGGCGAGTTGCTCGCGAATCGTGGTCGCTCCGCGGATGTCGGGCTCGATCTTGGGCACGTTTTTCGGCGGCATCGGGGGTTCGATGCCGAGAATCCGCGAGCAGATCCACGCTCCGCGAACCACGGGGCTCGTGCGCGTGCCATCGGCCGTCACCTTGAGAACACTGGCATGCGTGATCACGCCGCCGCGATGGCTTTGGGGAGGAAGCGTCGTGCGGCGAAGTTCCCCGCCGAGCACGAGCGGCGTGCGCTTTTCGGGCGGCTCGTGCCCCTTCGCCGGCTCCAGAAAGAGGTCGTAATGCCTTGCGAGGCGTTCATTGAGCATCGCCCACCGAGAGTGCACCACGTCGAGCACGCTGCCGTCGCAGCGGAGAAGTTCCGTAAAAAACAGCTCCGTCTCGCGTACGGCGCTTCGCTGCAGCACGTCGTCGAATTCATGGTAGATCTTTGCATCGGGCGTTGTGGCATCGATCTTCCGCAGGTCGAGCCATTGTCCCGTGAAGTCGGCGACGAACCGCTCGGTCCGTGGATCGTCGAGCATTCGTTCCACCTGGGTTCGCAGGCCCAGCGACGTGGCGAGCGTGCCGTCCGTCGCGGCGGCCATCAGTCGGTCGTCCGGCGGACCACGCCACAGAAAAAATGCGAGCCGCGAGGCCAGGGCGGGGCCACCGAGTTTGCCGGGCTGCTCGGCAAAAAAGAGAAAGTGGGGCGAGCAGATCGCCGAGCGATAGGTCTCTCGCATGGCGTCGTGAAACGGTGCGCCTGCCGCGAGCGTCGCATGGGCTTCGGCCACATACGCGTCGAGAAGCGAATCGGGCAGAGGCCTCCGAAACGCCTTGGGCAGAAACCGGCGAATCAGCCGCTCGGCATCGGCCCGGGCATCGATCGGCACCGGGACGAGCGGGTCAGCCCTCCACGCCGCCGCATCCCGCTTCTCATTGACGGGTGGGAGCGGCGCGCCGGCCGCCATGGCCTTCGCCAGCGACCTGGGGGCGAGCGGCAGGTCGCCGAACAGCGTGCGATAGCTGGCCGGAGGCCACGTGTCGACCGGGCCGTCGATCTCCAGCCGCCGCACGACCACCGCCGGGAAGCGTTGTGCCTCGGCCGTTCGCTCCTGGGTCTTCCACCGCACCGTGTCACGGAAGGGCAGCGTCCAGCCGAGCACGTCCACCCGCTGCCCGCGTCTCAGCACGAGATCAACCTCGATCGTCGTCGGCACATCGGCGGGAAGGTCTCGCCAGGCAAGCACATTCTCGAACTCGCCGCTCTCGATCGGGGCGATCGAGAAACTCACCGGCAGCGGCCGGCCATCGGTGTTGATCGCGTTTCCGAGCACCCGCACGCGATAGCGACCGTCAGCCGGTGCGGGGGGCGTCGCCACGGTCACGTACGGCGCCCACAGTCGAGATGGCATCGCAATGCCATCGTCCACGAGCCAGCACTGCCATGTCTGGAATTGCTTGGAATTCCGCGAGAATACTTCGCTGCCCGTGGCCGACCAGTGCAGCGGGTCGATCGGCCGGTCGGGCACGGCGGCCAGAAGGGCCCGGTCCGCCGCCTCCTGATACCGCACGAGATGCTCGGCTGAACTGCCCAAGCCGCTGGCTACGGTATCGAACCCGGCCGTCGATGCGTCTTCTGGCAGGAGGTCGCTTACGGCGAGGGCCGGCAGCGAGAGGAGGTCGCGGAGCGTGTGTTCGTATTCGAGGCGGTTGAGTCGCCGCAGGGCGGTGCGACCGTCGGCCTTCTGGATCGCCCGGCTCCGATCGGCCAAGTCGGTCGCCAGCGCCGCGAGAAACGCGTGGCGGTCTTCCGGCGGCGGCTGGTCGGCATCGGTGGGTGGCATCTCGCCCCGCTCGACGCGTTCGAAAACCCTTTCCCATCGAGCGAGTGCCAGCGAGTCGAACGCCTTCGCGCGAGATCCGGCTGCCAGCAGCGATTCAAGGTCGAACCCTGCTTCGGCCACCGCGCCGGCATGGCAGTCAAGACATGCGGTCTTTGCGAATCGGACAATGGTGGCAACGCCATCGGCTGCGTGGGCTGGTGTCTCCGCCCGTGCGTGGAGCGAGCATATGGCCGCGATGCCGAACAAGACTCCGATCATGCGCTGTCGGGCCATGGTGCGAGCTCCGCGGAACGATCACTCCCCAAAGGCTATCGTCCCGCTCACGCGCGGCCTTGCCTGAAATCGCGATTTGTCGCGGGAAACGTTAGCAATCGCTCGTGGGGCCGGCAGGGCTGGCGAGCGACCATGGCGTGCGACCGAAGCCTAG
>CANHYS010000408.1 GCA_947464585.1 Planctomycetaceae bacterium
AGTCTTTTCGTGCCATGGTGCTGCTCCTCGCCCGGTCCGCCGGCCGTACTAAGGCCGTCCAAAACAGGGTCGCAACCAATACTACGGGTCGCCTACGGAGTTGGTTCGCTCCCTCTCCCCACCATCCCAATTCATCGATAATCGGCGTTCAGTTGGTCGGAAATGCAGGAAAAATTGATCCTGACAGTTGGATTGACCCCCAGCAGGGCGTCAGGCCAGCCTGGAGAGCTCATTCCAGGCGGTTTCCACGTCCTCCCGCCGGGTCAGCGTGCCACCCACCGCCAGCCGGAGGGCGTGCCGACTCCCGATTCGTGCGGGGCTGAGCAAGACCCGGCCCTCCCCGTTGACCCGGTCGAGCAGGGAGGCCGAGGCCTCGTCGCCAGCCCGCAGGCCGAAGCAGACCAGGCTCAGGGACGGCTCCGCCAAGAGCTCGAACCGCGGGTCAGCCCGCACCCAGCCGGCGAACTCCGTCGCCCATAGCACGTGGTCTCGGATCCGCTGCCGGAGGGCCGCTGCGCCGATCATGCGGAGCGTCAGCCAGAGCTTGAGGGCCCGGAACCGTCGGCCGAGCGGTACCTGCCAGTCGCTGTAGTCGATGACGGCCCCGCTTTCGGTGGCGGCGTTTCGCAGGTAGTCGGGCTTCATGGAGAGTGCTTGGACGACCGGGCCGCGGTCGGCCACCCAGAGGGTGTGGCAGTCAAAATTGACGAGCATCCACTTGTGGGGATTGAAGCCCCAGCTGTCGGCAGCCTCTGCGCCGGCCACGATTGGTCCGCGGAACTCCTGGCAGAGTGCGGCCGCCCCAGCCCAAGCGGCATCGACATGCAGCCACGCACCGTGCCGCCGAGAGGCTGCGGCGATCAGCGGCACCGGGTCGAAGGCGCCGGATGAGGTGGTGCCGACCGTGGCTGCCACGAAGAAGGGAATCCGGCCCGCCCGTGCGTCGGCGTCCATGGCGGAAGCGAGCCTGTCTGCATCCATCTCGCCGTGGGCATTCGTCGCGATTTTTCGAAGCCATTGCCGACCGATGCCCGCGATCCGGAGCCCCTTCTCGACGCTGGAATGCGCGCCGTCGCTCGCGTAGGCGACCATCTGGCGGCCGCGAGAATTGTCGCCGTCCCCAGCGGCGCTGCCGCCGGCCCGCTGGCGGGCGGCCACGACCACGGTGAGCAGGCCACTGGAGGCGGAGTCGAGGATCACGCCGCCGCCCGTGCCGGTGCTGGCAAACCGATCGGGCAGGCCGAGCAGTCCGCGCACCCAGTCGAGCACGTGGGTCTCGAGTTCCGTGCAGGCCGGCGACGTGGCCCACAGCATGCCCTGCACGCCCAACCCGGCCGAGAGCAGTTCACCGAGGATCGACGGCCCGCTCGTGCTCGCCGGGAAGTAGGCGAAGAATCCGGGGTGCTGCCAGTGTGTGAGGCCGGGCGCAATGATGCGGTCGAGGTCGGCGAGCACTGCGTCGAGTTGCTCGGGCTGCTCGGGCGGTTGCGGCGGCAGTTGGGCTCGCACCCAGCCTGGCTTGACCGACGACTGCACCGGCTTCTCGGCCACGGTCTGCCAGTAGTCGGCGATCCAGTCGACGATGGCGCGGCCTTCACGGCGGAAGCGTTCGGGATCGAAGGCTGGCACGGGTTCGCTCGGCATGCCGTCACTCCCCGTGCAGCGTGAGCACGAGACGGCGGGGTCCGCCGCTGTCACGGTGTTCGCACAGGTAGATGCCCTGCCAGGTACCGAGGCAGAGCCCGCCGTCTCTGATCGGCACGGTGACGGAACTGCCGATCATCGAGGCCTTCACATGCGCCGGCATGTCGTCAGGGCCCTCCATCGTGTGCACGTAGGGAAATTCCTCGCTGGCGATTTCGTTGAACGCCATCTCGAGATCACGGGGCACGTCGGGATCGGCGTTTTCGTTGATCGAGAGGCTCGCCGAAGTGTGCTGTATGAAGACGTGCAGGATGCCGACGCGAAGCTTCTGTATGCCCTCGATCGCCGCCTCGACCTCTGGCGTGATCAGGTGAAATCCGCGGCGGCGCGGCGCCAGCCGGAGCTCCGTCTGCAGCCAGGCCATGGTTGATGATCCTGTGTGGTGGATAGTCGGCGGTCTGGTTCAGCGGTCTGGTTCAGGGGCCCGGGGAGCCAAAGCACCAGACGGTGCCGTCATCGGAGGCGATCACGACATGGCCCGCAGCGGCGGCCGCTCCCGCCGAGAAGCCACCGCCGGCGTCGAACTCCCACGAGGTGTCGCCCGTCGCGGGGTCGAGGACAACGACCTTCCCGGCACTATCCGCGACGATCGCCACTGGCCGGCCGCCCTCGGTTGTCGCCACGATGGGGGAGGCATCGACCTTTCCCCGCATGGGATGCCGCCACTTCTTGGCGCCGTCCAAGCACGAAAAAGACTCGACCGCCTTGCCCCGCGAGCCCACGATGACGAGGTCGCCGGCGATTGCCGCGCTCGACCGATACGACTGCCCATTGACCGCCGACTGGGCCCGCCAGGCGACGGTGGCCTTGAGAAAGTCGATCGCGAAGAACCCGCCTCCCTCGGTGCCGAAGAACACCCTGTCACCGTTGGTGGCCGGCGTGGTGCCTGTTGGGCCATCGATGGGCACGGCCGCCTTTTCCTCGCCGCTCTGCACATCGATCACGTGGAGTTTGCCGTCGCAGCCGGCGAGAAAGACCCGGTCCCCGTCACCGGAGCGGGCCACGGTGGGGGAGCAGCGGATCTGGTCGGCGATCGAGTGTTTCCAGAGCGTCTTGCCGTCGGCAAGCTGCAGGCACGAGAGCGACGCATCCTGTGAGCCGACGAGCACACGGCCGCCGGCGTCGCTCGCAAGGATCGTGGGGCCGCCGGAGATTTCTCCTTCGGTCTCGTAATCCCACGAGAGCGTGCCGGTTGCGGCGTTGAAGGCCCGCACGACCCCTGTGTCGTCGCCCACGACGACCAGCGGCTGCGCGGAGGCGAGCGACACGGCAGCCGCCGAGGGAAACCCCGCCGCTTCGGCCTTGAATGTCCACCTTGTTTCGCCTGTCGCAAGATCGAACGCGTGGAACGTGCCGTCGAGATCGCCGAGATAGATCGTGCCGTCGACGATGACGGGCACGGCGCCGAAGGCCGTCTTCTCAAGGCTGCGATGCCACTTCTCCGTCAGTGGCAGGCGAAGCGTGGTCGCGGACTGCCCGGTGCCCGATGGACAGCCGCGGGTCATCGGCCAGGCATCGGCCGGGGCGGCTGTGTCGTCGGCTACGGCAGCAACCTGTAGCACGGAGAGCAACAACAGCGTCGCGAGCAGTCGCAGGCGTCTCATCGGGCGGCCTCGTAGAGGCGGGCGAAGTCGTCGACACTTGCCTGCCGCGGGTTGAATCCGCCGGTCCACTGGGTCGCCGCCGCGGCGGCGAGCGCCGGAACCGCCGGCGTGGTGATGCCGAGCGAAGCGATGGTTGCCCGCAGGCCCGAGGAGGCAAGCAACTGAGAGAGCCAGCCCGCCGGTTGTTCACCGGCCGTATCGGGAGCCGCGTCGATTCCGATGTCGTGAAGAAGTTCCGAGTAGGCCGTGCCGCAGGAGG
>CANHYS010000409.1 GCA_947464585.1 Planctomycetaceae bacterium
GCCACAGCCGATCGGGCGGTTGGCGGCCTCGTCCGGCGGCGGCCGGGGGCGTGGGGCGGCGGGCAAGTCGCGAAAGCCGCGGGGCTAAAGCGGCGGTCAAGAGCGGCGGGCAAGAGCCGCGGGCCGCACGGTTGGGGCAAGCCACCCAGAGCAGGGAGCGGGCGACCCTGAACTTTGTCTTCTGCCTGCTACAATCCAGGGCTTGCCGTTCCGCCGGGAGCGTGATGTCTGGCGGCGCATTTCTCCAGAGCCCATTCGATGGCGGAAGACCACTATCAGACGCTCGGCGTGCCGAAATCGGCATCGGCGGAGGACATTCGCAAGGCTTATCGCGAACTCGCGCGAAAGTACCATCCCGATCTTCATCCCGACGACGACGCGGCGAAGGAGAAGTTCAAGAAGGTGCAGACGGCCTTTGACGTGCTCAACGACCCGAGCAAGCGGGAGATGTATGACCGCTACGGCAGTTCGTTCGAGGGCGTGGGAGCGGGTGGTCCTGGCGGTGGCTGGGCGGGTGGCGGCGGTGGCGGCCGCGGACCGTTTCCTGGCGCGGGCGGATTCCCCGGCGGCGGTGAGATCGATCTGGAGAGTCTCTTCGGCGGCGCCGGAGGCTTTGCCGACATGTTTCGCGGCGCCGGCGGTGGTGCCGGTGCCGGGAGCGGTGCTGGCGGCCGTGCGGGCCGTGGCCGCAAGCGGGCCACTCAGGTGCCGGGCGAGGATCTCACGGCCCGCATCGAGGTGCCGTTCACGCTGGCGATCGAAGGTGGCAAGACTGACGTGCGGATCGACCGTGGCGGCAAGTCCGAGACGATCAGCGTGACGATTCCGCAGGGGCTGCCCGATGGCGCGCGGATGCGGCTGCGTGGGCAGGGCCTGCCCGGGTCGGGCGGCGGGCCTGCGGGCGACCTGCTCCTGGAAGTGGGCGTGGAGTCGCATGCCGTGTTTCGCCGCGACGGTGACACGCTCGAACTCACGCTGCCGGTCTCTCTCGCGGAAGCGATCGAGGGCGCCAAGGTGGATGTGCCCACGCCGTGGGGCACGATCAGCCTCCGCATTCCTGCAGGCACCTCCGGCGGCCGCAAGCTCCGCGCGGCTGGCATGGGCGTGCGGCATTCCAATGGTGCGAAAGGCGACCTCATCGCCGAGGTGCAGATCATGCTGCCTGAGTCGGCTGATCCTGAGGCGGTTGCGCGGCTGCTCGAAGCCGCGAAGGCAGCTGCCGGATCGGCCACGCCGCGGCCGCAACTGCGGTGGTGATGGGTCGAGCCGCCGGCAGGGCCGGCTTTCCACGCACTGCGAGGCTCTTGTCGCCGGGCGACTTTGCGAGGGTGTTCGCCATGCGGCGAAGTGCGGCGAGCGGGCCGCTCGTGCTCTACGCCTGCCCGGCCGTGAGTGCCGTGCAGCCGGCGCGGCTGGGGCTCTCCGTGTCGAGCCGGATCGGCAACGCGGTGGTCCGCAACCGCTGGAAGCGGCGGCTGCGGGAGGCGTTTCGCCAGGTGCGGGCACAAGCAGGGCTGCCCGAGGGCAACGATTTCGTCATCGTGGTGCGTTCGGCTGCCGTGCCTGCGGGAGCCACCGGTGCGAGGCAGGTGGAGGAGATGATTCGTGATCTTGCCGCCCGTGTCGTGGCAAGGTCTGGGTATGCGGCGGCGGCCACTGCGGCGAGGAACAACGCAGGCCCGCAGCCGAAGGCCCAGCCCCCACGCCGCCGGAGGTGATGCATGACGTGGCTGCACGCGGCGTGGCGGACCGCAGGCCGGACGTGCGACCGCGCGGCATCGGCGGTGCTCATCGGGCTTGTCATCGTTTACAAGCTTGTGATCAGCCCGCTGCTCGGCCGGCATTGCCGGTTTCAGCCGACATGCAGCAGCTACTTCCGTCAGTCGGTCGAGAAGCACGGCGCCATCCGCGGCAGCCTCCGCGGCCTCGCCCGCATCGGCCGCTGCCATCCCTGGCATCCCGGCGGCTACGACCCGCCGTGACCGTCTTGGCCGCAGCGAACGTCCGGCGACGGGGCATGGGTAGCCCCGGCTTACACGGGCTTCTGCACCAGTTCCAGCAGTCGGCCGGGCGAACCCATGATGTTGTAGCCGGCATCGACGTGGAGGATCTCGCCGGTGATGCCGAACGAGTCCTTCGAGAGCAGCCAGGCACCGGCCTTGCCCACTTCATCCTGCGTGATGTTGCGGCCCATCGGTGCCATCCGCTCGTAGAGACCGAGCATTTCATCGACACCGGCGCCGCGGCCGGCGAGCGTGCGGACCGGGCCGGCGCTCACGGCATTGACGCGGACGCCAGCGGGGCCGAGGTCGTAGGCCATGTACTTCACACAGGCGTCGAGTGTCGCCTTGCAGACGCCCATGATGTTGTAGCCGGGCACGACCTTCTCGCCGCCGAAGTAGGTGAGCGTGAGGATCGAGGCGTCTTTGGAGAGGATCTTGCGGCAGAGGCGGCCGACGGCCAAGAGGCTGTAGGCGCTCGTCTCCATGGCAATACGAAATCCCTCGCGGCTGCAGTCGGTGGTTTCCCCCTTGAGATCGTCGAGCGGGGCGTAGGCGATGGAGTGAACAACGAAGTCGATCGTGCCAAATTCCTGCTTCGCCCGGTCCATGACGGCGGCGATCTGCTCGTCATTGGAAACGTCCATCGGCACCAGGAACTTCGCGTTCGGCTCGGGATCGGTGAGCTGAGCCACGCGACGGCGGTTCCGCTGCCGCTCGTCGTCGGGGCGGTCGGGGAGGTGGGAGAAGCCGATCTGGCCGCCACCCGCGAGAATCTCCTTGGCGATGGCCCAGGCGAGCGAGTGATCATTGGCGACACCGAGAACCAGACCCTTCATGCCATCGAACCTGCCCATGGGAATCCTCTGCAAAAGAAAAGTGGTGTTGTGCGTGGAGCGGGAAATGTAGCCTGTTCCCGGAAAACGCTCAACGCGGCGGTAGGGCGGCGGGCCTTGCCGGATGGTGATGTGACGGGTAAAAAAGGGGCGTCGCCTCGTTAGCTCAATTGGTCAGAGCATCTGACTCTTAATCAGAGGGTTCTTGGTTCGAGTCCAAGACGAGGCACTCAGCAGGCGTGGAGAAGGCCGTGAAGAAGGCTCTGATCTGCGGCGTGTCGGGGCAGGATGGCGGCTATCTCGCCAGCCTGCTGCTCGAAAAGGGATATGAGGTCCACGGCACGTCCCGGGATCCCTTGCGAGCCTCCTTTTGCGCCCTCAGGTCGCTTGGCATCGCGGACCGCGTTGTTATCCACGCGATGACGCCGACCGACTTCAGCAGCGTGCTCACGCTCCTGCGGCACGTCGAGGCCGACGAGATCTACAACCTGTCGGGGCAGTCATCGGTCGGCCTGTCGTTTCGACAGCCGCTCGAGTCATTCGACAGCATCACGATCGAGACGATGCACCTGCTCGAGTGCATCCGGCTGCTCGAGAAGCCAGTGCGATTCTACAGCGCGGGGTCGAGCGAGGTGTTTGGCAACACGCCCACCCCGGCCGACGAATCGACGGCGTTCCGGCCCCGCAGCCCCTATGCCACGGCCAAGGCGGC
>CANHYS010000410.1 GCA_947464585.1 Planctomycetaceae bacterium
CGCTGCCGGCGCCATCGCCTGACGAGCCGCCGCGGATGACCGCACGGACGCTCGAAGGCCTCGAGTGGATCCTCGCGCGGGAGTTGGAGGAGGTGGGGGCACAGGATCTCCGGGTTGGCCGGAGGACGATCGAGTTCTCCGCTGCTCCTGGGACTGAAAAAGAGACGCTCTACCGGGCGGTGCTCGAGAGCCGCACGGCGATCCGCGTGCTCGAGCCGCTTGGACGGTTTCGCGTCGACTCACCCGATTCGCTCTATCACGCGATGCAGCAGGTCGACTGGACGGAGCAGCTGAAGACCTCCGACACGCTCCGGGTCGATGCCGCGATCCACGACACGTTTCTCACGCACTCGCTCTACGCCGCCCAGATCGTCAAGGATGCGATCGTCGACCAGCTCCGTACGCCCAGTGGCAAGCGGCCGAGCGTGCAGCTGCGGGGGGCGACGCTCCGGCTCGGTCTCCATCTGGTGGGCGACACGGCGACGATCTTCCGCGATGCGGCCGGCCGATCGCTTCACCAGCGGGGCTGGCGGATGGGTGAGGTCGACGCGCCGCTCTCCGAGGTGCTCGCGGCCGGCATTCTCGGCATCACGGGCTGGTGGCACGCTGGCGAGCGTACAGTTGAGGAGGAGACATGCGGGCTATTATTAGACCCTATGTGCGGCTCCGGCACGCTCGTCATCGAGGCGGCGACGATCGCGGCCCGCATCGCGCCGGGCTTGTATCGTGCGCGGCGAAAGGCCCACGGTTTCTATAAGTTTCGCGACTGCGACCGCGGCCTGTTCGATCGTCTGGTGGCGGAACTCGAGGCCCGCGTACGGGAGCCGGCACGACATTTTCAGGCCAGCGATCTCGATCCAAATGCCGTGGCTGCGGCGAAGGCCTGCGCCGAGGCGGCGGGCGTGGCATCGTGCATCACGATCGACGTGAAGCACTTCGAGCAGGCCCGGCCGGCGGGGGAGAGCGGGCTCGTGGTCACCAATCCTCCCTATGGCGAGCGGCTGCCGCTCCCGCGGTCCGCTGCCTTCTTCAGGCGTTTTGGCGACTGGCTCGTGCAGCAGTGCAGCGGCTGGCGGGCGGCGATTCTCGCGGCCGACACGCCTGCTGCTGGTCAGCTCGGCCTGCGTCCCACGTATCGTGTGCCGCTCTCCAACGGCCCGATCGCTTGCAGACTCTTGGAACTGGAGATCAGAAGGCGGCAAGAACCGGCACAACCAGCCGCCCAGGCCCCGAATCCCTCGGGAGGCACAGGCACCCCTGATGCTGAGCGACGGGATCGGCGGACGCTCGACGAGCATGGGAGCTTTCGCGCTGGCGAGGAGGGTGTTACCGCTGCCGTTGAAGGCGAAAGATCCCCGCGAGGAGACTTCTGCCGTCCCGACGACAATCCGCCCAGCGAAACGTCTTCTCCCAGACACGCTCCGCTACCGCACCGGACGGGCCGCACGACCGACGATCAGATCGGCGACTTCCGCCGGCGGCTCGCGAAGCGGTTCAAGCATCTTTCCAAGTGGGCCCGCCGGCAGGGGATCGAGGCTTTTCGTGTCTACGACCGCGACATCCCCGAGATCCCGCTGGTGATCGACTGGTATGCCGGCTGGCTCCACGCCGCCGAGTATGAGCGGCCGCACGAACGCACCGACATCGAGCACGACGTCTGGCTCGACAAGATGATCGAGGCCGCGGCATCGGAACTGGGCGTGCCGCCGATGCAGACCTTCCTGAAGGTTCGCCGCCGCCAGCGAGATGGTGGGCAGTATGAAAAAGTCGACCAGCGGCAGGCGGTGCTTGCGGTGAAGGAGGGGGATCTGTCGTTCGAGGTAAACCTCTCCGACTATCTCGATACGGGACTGTTCCTCGACCACCGTCAGACGCGGGCCATGGTCTGCGGCGAAGCCGAGGGGAAGCGGATGCTCAACCTCTTCTGCTACACGGGCAGTTTTTCGGTTTATGCGGCAGCGGGCGGGGCCAAGGAGACGATGAGCGTCGATCTCTCCAACACCTATCTCGAGTGGACGCGGACGAACCTCGCGAAGAACGGCTTCAAAGACGCGGGCCGCCACCGGATCGTGCGGGACGAGGCCCGCGCCTTTCTGGAGCACCGCGCACTCCGCGGCGAGCCGGCGTTCGACCTCGTGGTGGTCGATCCGCCGACCTACTCGCGGTCGGCGAAGAGCGAGACGCCGTGGGACGTCGAACGCGACCATGCCGAACTCCTGGAACTGGTGGCGAAGAATCTCGTCACCGGAGGCGTCGTCTATTTTTCGACCAACTTCCGCCGGTTTCATCTCGCCGAGGAGCGGCTGTCAGCCCTCTACACCCTCCGCGAGATCACGAATCGCACGATCCCCGAGGACTTCCGGAACGAACGAATCCACCGAGCCTGGCGGCTGGTGAAGCGGTAGGCGTTGTGGCCACGAATACACGGCAAGTTAAAAACGTACCGTCACGATGGGAGCGCAGCCGGTCGGGGGCACGCGCAGATGCCGGTGAACTTTGACTGAAAGCGTTGGCGCACCATGACTATGGAGAATACAACGTCAAAGTCCGCCGGCGTCGAGCATGAGCCCCGCCGGCGCAGCGGCCGATAGTTTGCTAGATTGCATCTTTATGAAGCCGCGCATCTCCGCCATCCTGCTCGTCGGCCTGTTTCTTGCCGGCTGCCGGCCGGCTGATCCCACGCTCGTCACCATCGTCTCCAGCCTCCCGCGGACCGGCAGTGCGAAGCAGCAGTCCGACACGATCGTGCGGGGCATCCGCATGGCGGTTGAGGAGGTCGGGGGCAGGGTCGGGCCGTATCGTGTCGAGTATCTCGACCTCGACGATTCGACGGCCGCCGCCGGCCAGTGGACGAGCGAGGCCGAGGCGGCCAATGCCCGCCGCGCGCTGCAGGATCCCGACGTGGTCGCCTACATCGGCACCTTCAACTCGGGTGCCGCGAAGGTGTCGATGCCGATCTTGAACCTCGGCGACCTATTGATGGTGTCGCCGGCCAACACGGCCGTCGGGCTCACGAAGCCCGGCCTTGGGGAGCCGGGGGAACCGGGCGTCTACCGACCCACCGGGCGACTCAACTACACGCGGGTTGTGCCAGCCGACGACCTGCAGGGGCCGCTGTCGGCTGACTGGGCTAAGCGCCGCGGCGTGAAGACCGTCTGCATCCTCGACGACAACGAGGTCTACGGGAAGGGCCTCGCTGATCTCTTCGACGAGCGGTGCCGGGAGATCGGCATCGAGGTGCTGGATCACGACTCGATCGACGCCAAAGCGCAGGAGTTCAAGTCGTTGATGGCGAGCATCAAGGCGGCGAAGCCCGACCTCGTCTACTTCGGCGGCACCACGCAGAGCAAGGGTGGGCAGCTCGCCAAGGACATGGCCAGTGCCGGTATCACCGCGATCCTGATGGTGCCCGATGGCTGTCGCGAGCAGGTGTTCATCGACTCCGTTGGTGCGGGCAATCTCGAGGGCCGGTGCTTCGTCACCTTCGGCGGCCTGCCGCCGGAAAAGTTGACGGGGAAGGGGAGCGAGTTCGTGGAACGCTACCG
>CANHYS010000411.1 GCA_947464585.1 Planctomycetaceae bacterium
ATCCCAGGGCGGCATCGCCTGCCGGACGGAAGGTCTCCGTTGCCTGCAGGGCCTCGTTGGCCAGTGTCTCGAACCGCTGCGACGGCAGCTGGGCGGCGAGCGGGGTGGCACAAGCCGCGACGAGCAGCCCGCCGGCAACAGCGTATCGGGGCAGCGACGCGAGGACTGAGATGCTGGAAGCCATGGGCCAAAGCCTGTCGTTGGGGGGCTGGGGAAACGAGCCGGGAGTGTAGTCTGTTGCCAGATTCCCCTCCACAGCGGCCTTGAACCACGGAATCCCCCCTTCTGTTTCGGGGAAAAAGCGGGTTTTTTGCTGTCGGCCACAACCAGCGAAGGCCACGGCACTTGAAGCACATTGCCCTGGCCACAAGTCGAGCAAAGTCATCGCCGCCAGCCCATCCCGCGCGACCGCCAAGGGTTGCCAGACGGCTGCCCCGGCCATTCAATCGCGTTTCCCGCCAACTGGCTTGGCCGAGGATTGAACGCCCGACTGAACCCCACGGAAAGGGATTCCACATGACCACCCATGCCACCACCCATGCCACCACGTCCCATCAAAGCCCGACGCAGAGGCGACGGCGTCGTTTTGGTGTCCGGCTGTCCGTGATTGCCATCGGCACGCTGGCCATCGGTCCGCTGGTCATCACTGCCGCCGCTCAGGCCGCGCCACCGGCCGCACTCGTCGCCACCCCTGCTCCGCCAGCATTCGCTCGCGATGCGGCTGTTGGCGCGGTGCAGCGACTCGACGACTACAACGCCGCCACGGCGGCTGCCCGGCAATCGCAGTCGATGCTTCTGGTGTCGCTAGAGCCGACCGGCGGCAATCCCGCCGACACCGCCGGCCAGCATCTCGAACGCCCCGACGTGCAGCAGCGGTTTGCAGCCAGCGGCACGCCCTGGGTGTTCTGTCGCATCGGCATGCAGGACGCCGGCGTTGGCCTCGTGGGAGATCCCGGCCTCGTTGAGATGCGACGCGGACCAGGCCTCTTCGTGGTCGACTACGCCCACGGAGAGTTCACCGGCAGGATCGTCTCCATCCTGCCACGGACGCCCGGCAAATATTACCGGTTCAGCCCTTCCCACATTGATGAACTCGCCTCGCTGCCGGCCGGCACGCTCACCCAGCGATCGCTCATCCTGGCCGTCCGGCTGCATCCGGAAAACCCTCAGAGCACACAGGGCACGTGCGATCCACAGCTCTGCCGGGAGGCCGCCGCCCACTCGGGCCATCAGGCCAGCATCCGCAGGCAGGGCCATCACAACTGGCAGACGCGTTCGCAGCGGATCGCTGGCGGCGGCGGCGGTGCCTCGGAGGTCTGCGCCGAGAGCTGGGAGAATCAGGACCTGCTCGATTCGTGCGTCGATTGCGTGGCCAGTTGGCGGCAATCGTCGGGTCATTGGAACGCCGTTCGCAGCCCCCAGGCGGCCTACGGCTACGACATCCGCCGCGGCTCGAACGGCATCTGGTACGCCACGGGCATATTCATGAAGTAGGGAAAGCCATTCCGCTCTCTCCTCACATCATCGCCCGTTCGGTCGCCGGCAGGACGAAGATCTTGCCGTCGCCCATGCGGCCGGTGCGAGCCACCTCCACGATCCGGTCGATCACCTCATCGACACGGGCATCGTCGACCCACAGCTGGATCTCCACCTTCGGCAGGAAAGCCAGGGCGTAGTCGCTCTCGCCATACTGGTCGAGGTAGCTCTTCTGCCTGCCGAAGCCCTTCACCTCGCGAACTGTACACGCCTCGAGCGGCGCGAACTTGAGCGCCTCGAGCACCCGCTCGGCGAGGAACGGCTTCACGATGGCGATAACTTCTTTCATGGTTGGTGAGGGAGCCGGATTTGAATTCAATAAGGCACCCAAACTCCAGATGCTGAGGAGCCGGTCGGAGGCACGCGCAGGAGCCGGTGAATTCTGCGACTCACGAGCGATGCACGATTCATCCAAGCGCATCTCATCCAAGCGCATCCTGTAGCAGAATCCGCCGGCGACGAGCATGCCGCAGCCGGCGAACTGTGTTCACGAAAAACATCGCATCGTGCGATTTTTTCTTGGCCGACATCCGTCGGCTGGTTCTTACCCGGCCCTCCAGGCCTGGTAAAGCCCAACAAAATTGCACGATGTCGTGTTTTGCGTGTAGTCAGCTGAAGAAGCTCTCGCCGAACATGTTCAGGGGCGGGCAGGTGGTCACGGTGATGTCGCCCTTCACCTTCGTCTGGCAGGCGAGCCGCATGGTGCTCTCGTTGCCGATGTAGGCCAGCGAAACCGCCATGCGGGCCGCTTCGAGGATGCCCCGGGGGCTGGTGTTTTCCATCCCCTTGGTGATCAGCACACGGCAGGTGCCACACGATCCAAAACCGTGACAGTTGGCGACCTTATGGATTCCCGGGTAAAGGGCCACGCCCGCGGCGAGGGCCTCCTTGCGGAGATTGGCCCCCTCGGGGACCTGGATTTCCTTTTTTTCGTTCGCGAAGGTAATCGTGGGCATCAGAATTCTCTCGCTTGTGTGGGGTGGATTGACCGATACTGTAGCCAGCGCGGTGAAGTCCTTCCAGCAGACCGGAACGGGGCCATGGCGGAACTCTCAAAATACCAGCAATCGGTCGTCAAGAATTACTACGACAACCTGGATACGGCCCTGCTTCAGCGGCTGGGTGAGCAGGTGACCGACCTCTACCTGGCGGAGGGGAAGAAGCGGGCCAAACTCTGGGAAACCATCGAGAAGTCGCTCGCCAAGTTGGGGGTGCCCAAGAGCCGGATTGCGACGATTGTGAAGTCGGACGACGCCCGCCAACTTGCCAAGATCCTGCAGGAACTGCTGGCGAAGGATTGACCGCTCGGCTGTCGTGCCGCATCCTGTGGGGCTTCCACCCTCCCGGGAACCACGCGATGAGCACGACCGAGCCAGCCGCAGACCGCACCGCCCTGCTTGAGTCCCTGCGCTGGAAGAAGTTTCCGGTGCTCGACGACGGGTTCGTCGCGCTTGTCGACTGCATGGGCGACGACGGCTCGGTCGTGCAGGCCGCCCGGGTCAGCTACGGCGAAGGCACCCGCAAGGTCAGCGACGACCGCCAGCTCATTCGCTATCTCCTGCGTCACGCCCACACCACGCCCTTTGAGATGGCGGAGTTGAAGTTCGTGGTGCGCGTGCCGATGGACTGCTGGCGACAGTGGATCCGGCACCGCACGGCCAGCGTCAACGAATACTCGACGCGGTATTCACTGGCGATCGACTCGATGCAGTCGACGCACGACGACGAGTGGCGGAGCCAGGCCGCGAACAACCGCCAGGGTTCGGCCGGCCTCTTGTCGCGATCGGCGGGCCACAGCCTCACGCAGTCGGAGCAGGAACTCCAGAGCCTCGCGCGAAAGGTCTATGAGGAGCGGCTGGCGGCGGGCATCGCGAGAGAACAGGCGAGGAAGGATCTGCCTCTCTCCACCTACACCGAAGCCTATTGGAAGATCGATCTCCACAACCTCCTGCACTTCCTGGCGCTGCGAATGGACTCCCACGCCCAGTTGGAGATCCGTCGCTAC
>CANHYS010000412.1 GCA_947464585.1 Planctomycetaceae bacterium
CTTGATCCCTGCGGAGGCGGAATCCCGGGTGTTGTCGAGGCTGCGGTCCACGATCGCGTGGGAGACGCTGCGGTCGATGCTGTCGGGGGCGCGGCTGCGGCTGGCTCTGGTGGTTCTCCTGAGCGCGGTCTTCTGGGGGTCGCTGTACGGACTGTTCATCGAGGGCTTCTTGTTTCTCGAATCGATCCATGCCGAGGTGATCTCGCTGTTGTTCAATGCGTTTTTCTCGTCGCTGATGATCATGCTGTTGTTCTCCACGGCAATCCTGCTGTACGGAAACATGTATTGCTCGCCCGAGGCGAGGCTGCTGCTGACGCTGCCTGTTCGGGCCGAGGCGATCTTTTCCCACAAGTTCCACGAGGCGATGTGGTTTTCCAGTTGGGGCTTCATCCTGCTGGGCAGCCCGATGCTCGTCGCCTATGGAGTCGTGCGGGGGTCGCCGTGGACCTATTACCTGCTGCTGCTGCCGTTCATGGTGTCGTTTGTGGTGATTCCCGCCACGCTCGGCGGCATCTGCTGCATGTCGGCGGTCGCGTGGCTGGGGCGGCTGAGGGTGCATGCGCTCGCGATCCTCGTCGCGGTCATCTGTGCGGGAGCGGCATGGCTGGGATGGTCGCTGATCGGTTCGGGGACGGTAGTCGCTGGGACATCTCAATGGTTTGAGACGGTGCTGGCGCGGCTGTCCATTGCCGAGCAGAAATTTCTCCCCAGTTGGTGGCTCTCCAGCGGATTGATCGAGGCGGCCCGAGCCAGCGAGCGGCCGGAAGCCCGGCTCGCCGCGCTCTCCGAGGCGGTCAAATTCCTGGCGGTGCTGGTGTCGAACGGGATGCTGCTGCACTTGTTGGCCCGCTGGCTGGCACGGTCGTGCTACCGGCAGGGGTACAGCCAGTTGGTGGGCGAGGTGCCGGCCCGTCGGCAACGGCGGATCGCCTGGGTCGACCAGGCTCTCTCTGCGGCCGGCACGGCCCGCGGTCGGCCGCTCCGTCTGCTGCTCGTGAAAGACCTGCGGCTGTTCCGACGAGACATCTCCCAGTGGTCGCAGTTTGTGATCTTCTTCGGGCTGCTGGGGCTCTATTTTTTCAACCTGCGGTCGTTCAACTACAACATCGCCTATGCGTCGATGATCAGCTTTCTGAATCTGGCCGTGGCCGGGCTCATCCTCTCGACGTTCACGACGCGATTCGTTTACCCGATGATCAGCCTGGAAGGCCGGCGGTTCTGGATCCTCGGGCTCCTGCCGGTGCATCGCGACCAGATTGTCTGGTCGAAGTTTTTGTTTTCGTTCTTCGGCGGTCTGCTGCCCAGTTGCGCCTTGCTCTATCTCAGCGATTCCATGCTGGGGATTTCACGTTCACTTGTATGGGTTCATGAAATCTGCTGCGTGGTGCTCTGCATGGGGCTCTCGGGCATCGCCGTGGGGCTGGGAGCTCGGATGCCCGACCTGCGGGAATCTTCGCCGGCGAAGATCGCGGCCGGCTTCGGCGGAACGCTCTGCCTGGTGCTGAGTTCCCTGTTCATCATGAGCGTGGTGATCATCGCGGCGATCCCCACGCACCTGGCCATGGCCTCACGGGCATTCGGCGGTGGCGGACCGCCGCCGACCGGCTTGCTCGGCTGGGCGAGCGGACCGCAGGGGACGGCCACGAGCCTGCTGCTGGTCGGATTTCTGGGGGTAATCGCCACTTTTCTCCCGCTGGAACTGGGTTTGAGGGCCTTCCGGCGGCTTGAGCCGTGACCCGGGGCCGAGAGTTTGCCGGGGAGCCTGCTGGGGAGCCTGGCGGTTATAGTTCCGGGGGCGGCTGCGGTTCATACCGTAGCCCTCTGCAGGAAGCCGCATGGTCAATCGACTTGCATCGAATTCTCTCACTCCGACTCCCGCCCAAAGCGGTCCCGTCCCGCGGGTGGGGGCCGTGCAGTATCTCAACACCAAGCCGCTGGTCTATGGCCTGGCGGCCCGTGGGATCGATGTGATCTTTGATCTGCCCAGCCGTCTGGCCGACCAACTCTCGGCGGGGCAACTCGACGTTGCGCTGATTCCGTCGATCGAACTGTTTCGCGGTGACGCTTACCGTGTCGTTTCCGACGCGTGCATCGGCTGCCGCGGTCCGGTGATGAGTGTGAAGCTGTACTTTCGCACCCAGCCCGGTCGGGTCGTCAGGCTGGCGGTGGACGAAGGGTCGCGAACGAGCGCCACGCTGGCCCGGATTCTTCTCGCCGAGCGTCATGGCGTCGTGCCACAGGTCGAGGTGCTGCCCATCGGCGCGGGGCTCTCCGACACGTCGGCCGATGCCGTCCTGTTGATCGGTGACCGGGCGATCGGTTCGCAGCGTGGCTCATTTCAACTGATCTGGGATTTGGGCGACGAATGGTGCCGTTGGACCGGGCTGCCGTTCGTGTTCGCCGTCTGGGCCGCTCGCCCCGGCATCGACGTGCGGAGCATCGAATCACTGCTGGCCTCGGCCCGCGACGCCGGACAGGCCAATCTGGCCTCGATCGCTGCCGCCGAGGCGGCGCCGCATGGGCTGACCGTGCCGCAGTGCCTGAGCTATCTGCGCGACAATCTTCACTATGAACTGGGCCCGCGGGAACGGGCGGCACTGGTGCGTTTCTACCGGCATGCCGAGACGCTGGCGTTGGCCCCCACAGGCTTCGATGTCGCAACAGCGATGCCTTCCGCGGTATGATCCGGGCCAGACAGAGTTGCGAAAAGCCATGGCATCATCCATCCAACGCATTCTTGACGACACCGTAGCAGGCCGCAGGCTGCAGGCCGACGACGCCCTGCGGCTGCTCGAGTCGCGGGAACTGGCCGCCATCGGGCGGGCGGCCGACGCGGTTACGCGCCGGCTCCATCCTGAGCCGTATCGCACCTACAACATCGACCGCAACATCAACTACACGAACGTCTGCACGGCGGTCTGCGACTTCTGCGCCTTCTACCGGGGCCCGAAGCATCCCGAGGGCTACGTGCTCGACCGGGAGACGCTGCTCGCGAAGATCGAGGAGATGGTTGCCGTCGGTGGCGATCAGATCCTCATGCAGGGCGGTCTGCACCCGACGCTCACGCTCGAGTGGTATGAAGAACTGCTCCACGACATCAAAGCCCGCTTCCCGCAGGTGAATGTCCACGGCTTCTCGCCGCCGGAGATCTACCATTTCACGAAGATATCGAAGCGGCCGCTGCGGGAGGTGCTCGAGCGGCTGGCCCGGGCGGGCTTAGGCTCGCTGCCGGGAGGCGGCGGCGAGATTCTCGTCGACCGCGTGCGGGCCGCGATGACACGCGGGAAAGTGATGACCGACGACTGGCTGGAAGTGCATCGCCAGTGGCACGAACTCGGCGGTCGCAGCACGGCCACGATGATGTTCGGCCACATCGAAACCCTTCCAGAGCGGATCGAACACCTTGAGCGGCTGCGGCAGTTGCAGGACGAGACGGGCGGCCTGACCGCCTTCATCTGCTGGTCGTTTCAGCCCGACAACACGGAGATGGCCGACATTCCTCCGTCTGGGCCGTTTGAATACCTCAAGACGCAGGC
>CANHYS010000413.1 GCA_947464585.1 Planctomycetaceae bacterium
CGGACCGGAACGGGTGCCGGTCTTCACGATCCTGACATCGGGGCGGGCGAGCCACGCTGGGGCCGGAGGGGGGGCGCCGTCAAATACGAAGACAACCTCCGCATTCACGTTCGTCGCGTCGAGCAGCGACAACACGCGCCGCGCACACCGCTCAAACGTGCCCGACCAGAAGATCGTTGGCATGATCACGGAGAGATCGATCTGCCCAGCGTTCTGAGCGGCCGAGAGCGGTTTTCGCGGCGATGCCTCGAACTGACAACTCTGCAATCCCAGTTCGCTGTCGTGGGCTGTCATTTCGTCCATGCGAGATCGCTCTTCGAGGGTCGGCAACGATGATTCCTATCACCGTCGTCGCTGAACAGGCAGCGACAGTGGTCGCGGTTGCCCGCGTGCCAGTGACGCCCACTTTAGATAAACCTTTCTGTTTGTCCAAGAAAAAAAGCAGGAATCCGCAACGGCGTGCACGAATCAGGAATTTCGTGCACGAACCAGCGATTGCGCGGTCGTTTTGGCAGCCCAATCCCTGCTGTGGAGGGGGGGCGTGCTGCGGGCCAGGGCTGGGTCAGGGCCCCTGTGACCGAAGATCGAAGTTGAGGTCATTCGTTCCGCTGACGACCCGGGCCTCGATTTGCGAGCGGGCATGGTAGCGCGGCGGCAGGAGTTCCCGGCCTCCGTTTGACTCGTTGGCCGTGGTGATCCGCACGATGTGTTGGTCGATGTTGGCGCCGGGAATGTCCCGCAGATAGCGGAGTTCGTAGTGGCCGTCGGCATTGGTGGTGCCCTCCGAGGTGCGGCCCGGCCCTGCCGGCGTGAACCGCACGGTCGCGTTGGCGAGAGCCTGGTCATCGAGCCTGACTGTGCCACGGACCAGTCCCAGCGGTGGCTGTTGCGAGCGGGAGCAGCCGACGATGAACAGCACGCTGATCGCACCCCCGATCTGTCGAAGCTGGCTGGCGGTGCAACGAATGGAGGGCATCGCGAGAGGCTCCCGATACGTTCAATAGCCCGCCGTGGCGAGGCTGGCGACGGCCCCATCCCGCATCGAACCCAGAAGCGGGAAGACGGCGTTGTTGTCCTTGGCATCGATGAACTCGCTGAGCCACTGCACAGACCCGTCGGCCATGGCAAAAAAGCAGCCGCCGGCATGGTCGCTGCCGGGCGACTCGAAAAAGAGGTTGTTCAACCCGCCGGGATTGGAGTGGCCGGGATCGGTTGCGGTCACGAAGAGCGTGGCAACGCCCCCTGCCGCCCAGCCGTCCTGGCTGGTTCGGTTGTAGGTGCTGGCGGCGCCGCTGCCCCTGGCGAGCGGCCGCAGGCGTTGCAGTTCGCCGAGCAGGATCGTGTTTGCCAGCCCATCCGTCGCCGCGGACGAAAGCCTGCCGGTGTTCGGAAGAAACATCCCCTGGCGATTCCCCTTGGAGCCGACCACGGGAGTGTCGGTATCGGCAAAGCGATGGTCGTCGGCCGTGTCGTTGACGAAGCCGTCGCCGCGGCCGTAGCAGCCACCGTAGTCGGTGCCACCGCCCCGCCAGCTGCTTTGCAGGAGATTTTTGTGGTCGTCTCGATCGATGCGAATGCCGGAGCGGCGGGTGGGGCAGTAGAGCGATGGAATGTCGGTCTGGGCCACGGCGGCATTCCCCAGCACGTTGGTGGTGCGGTCCCAACGATTGAAGAGAGGCGTCTGCTCCATAAATGGCAGCACGACCAGCATCCAGCCTGAGCCGTGTTTCGTTCCCGGGATGAAGGATGCCAGTTGGGCCTCGGCCCAGGGGTTCCAACAGCCCGTGCAGGTCGCCGGAGAGATCGCCTCGCTGACGACCGCCGCGGCCGGCAGACGGCGGCTCCCCGACTCGTAGCTGAGCACCGCCACGGCCAGTTGCCGCAGGTTGTGCTGGCATGTCGCCCGCCGGGCCGACTCCCGACCAGCCTGTATCGCTGGCAGCAGCAGCCCGGCCAGGATCGCGATGACGGCGATCACAACGAGCAGTTCGACGAGGCTGAAGCCCTGTCGTGCTCTGAACACCCGTCGCACCCTCATCGCCTGACGCACGCTCACCACATCGATCCATCCTTGCCCGCTGCCGATCGACCTCTCCGTGAGTCGATCCGTTCTTGTTCCGGCCACGTCCTGCGAACCCTGATCGCCTTGCGAGATGCTGAATGACTAAACCATCATCGCGTTATAAGGGTGGGCTGATCCCTCGCAAGGGTATGGCGCTGCCGCGGCGAAAAGCACCGTCAACGCATCAGCAAGACCCCCGATGCGGCCATCAACACGTGCGGCCGCCAACCAGAGCGGCAAAAGAAAGCGCCGGCAAAAAGAAAAGGACCCGCGGTTGGGGAACCACGGGTCCGGTAGCGGCTCTAGAAGTGTGGGTCTTTGGGGGGGGGGAACAGCCGCTGAAGAGATCGGTGAGTGTATGGTGGGGAGGTCGCCCTCGCCTACTACGAAGATACCCCACAAACGCTGGCGTGTCGACTCCGGTGGGAAATTTTTCTGATTTCCCTTGCCGCAGCAGGGAATCGCCAGTTTTCGCGGGGTTGTGCCAGTGATTCGAGGCTGTTTTTCAGGGCCGCGGCGTTGGACACTTCTCTGCCAGGAGACGAGTTCGTTAGGCTAGCCGCCGCTCGGGCGGACAGCACTCGCAACACCACCCGCTCTCCCTCCCGCACCTCACCCCAAAGGTTTCCATCCATGGCAGCCACGTTCGTCGACCCGTTTTCCGCCCGCGCCACCTTCGAAACGGGCTCCGGCCCGGCCACGCTCTACCGGTTGCGGGCGCTCGACGACGCCGGCATCACGAACACATCCCGGCTGCCCTATTCGATCCGCATGGTGCTCGAGGCCCTGCTGCGGACGTGTGACAACTACGAGGTGACGGAGGCCGACGTCCGCAGCCTCGCCACCTGGAACGCCGCCAAGCCGGCCGAAACGGAGATTCCGTTCAAGCCGGCCCGGGTGGTGCTGCAGGATTTTACCGGTGTGCCGTGTGTGGTGGATCTGGCGGCCATGCGGGCGGCGATGAAGCGGCTCGGCGGCGATCCCCGGAAGATCAACCCGCTCGTGCCGGTCGACCTGGTCATCGACCATTCCGTACAGGTCGACTTTTTCGGCGCGGCCGATTCGCTCGCCAAGAACGTCGACATCGAGTTTGAGCGCAACGCCGAACGCTACGCCTTCCTGCGGTGGGGTCAGCAGGCGTTTCAGAATTTCCGGGTCGTGCCCCCGGCCATCGGCATCGTCCACCAGGTGAACCTCGAATATCTCGCCGGCTGCGTGTTTCTCCGCGACGACCCTGCCGCAGGGAAGGCGGGCCTGAAGGTGGCCGTGCCTGACACGCTTGTCGGCACCGACAGCCACACGACGATGATCAACGGGCTGGGTGTCGTCGGCTGGGGCGTGGGTGGCATCGAGGCCGAGGCCGTCATGCTCGGGCAGGCGCTGTCGCTCTTGCTTCCGGAGGTGGTGGGCTTCGAGTTCACCGGCCGGCTGCCTGCCGGCGCCACCGCGACCGACCTCGTGCTCACAGTCACCG
>CANHYS010000414.1 GCA_947464585.1 Planctomycetaceae bacterium
CTCTGGTAGTTCCAGCGCAGCCCCGTGACGAAATCCTGGATCTTTTCCGGCGTGCGCAGCCCGGCCAGCCGGGTCGTCATCGCCCTGGTCAGCCCGATATCGACGCCTAATTTTTCCCGCGGATTCATGCGTACCTCGGCAGGCAGACTACCCATCCTGCCAAGCAGGCTCAACCGGTCAGTTTGCGGTTTTATGAGGTGACCAGACGCTCGCCGGGTTGCCATCGACTCGGATAGAATGAAGCCAGCAGCAGAGCCCTAGGGTTTACCGAGTGGTTTCCATGAGGAGCACATCGACTATGTCGCGTCACTCGCGGTGGTTTCAGGTGTCGGTTCTCATCGTCGTCACGGCACTTGCCTGGTGCCAGCCGCAGACCGCATCGGCGTGGTTTGGCCGGTGGCAGCGAGGCTTCTATGGCGCGGGCTTCTATGGCGCGGGCTTTCGGCCCTGGTGTGGCCCGGTGTTCGGCCCGCGCGTCTACGGCGGGTGGGGCGGCTGGTATGGCGGCACGCGGTTCGCCTACAGCGACTCTGTCTACTTGGGTGGTCCTTTCGGCGGCCTCTTCTCCGGCGCGGTCTCCAGCTATGTGATCGGTCCTCGCTGGTGCGGCCCCGCATACTTCGGCGGTTGGCGTGGTTGTGGGTGGGGTGGGGGCTACGGTTGGAATGGTTACTATCCCTACGGCTATGGCTGCTGGGGCTATCCGCCGATCGTCGTGTCGCCCTATCCCGGTTCGTTTGGGCCCGTCTATGGACCGGCGGGCGTGCTGCCGTACATGGGACTGTCCGCGAGTGTGCCCGCCAGTGTGACCGCCAGGGCGTCCGCGGGTGGAACTGCTCCGCCGCCGGCTCCACAGCTGGCGATGGGAAGAGCGGCACCGGCTGCTCCCGCGGAGGCCATTGCCGTCCGCGCAAGCAATGGCGTTGCCCGACTACGTGCTGCCAGGCTCGTGGCTGTCGGTGACCGGCACATGCGGACGGCACTCCACGATTCCGCCAAGCTGGCATCGGCGCTCGATGCCTACCGGCGGGCTGCCACCATCGCGCCCGACCAGGCAGACACGTTCCTGCGGCAAGCGATCGTGCTGACGGCCCTCGAGCGAGCCGACGATGCTGCAAAGGCGGTCGATCGGGCCGTGGCCATCGATGCCCGTCTGGGTGACAACGCGGCGGCGGCGGTGGCGGCACAGCAGCGGCTCCCCCCTGATCCGGTATTTGGCGACAGGCCCGACACCGGACCGACGACGCTCATCTCGAGGAGCAGCGGCCTGTTGGCCCGGATCTTCCCGGAGGAGCCGGCAGGTGCCGGTCGAGCCGTGCCAGTTGGAGCCAACTGGATCGCCACGCGGTGGTCGCAGCAGTGGCAGGGGCAGGTCAATGCGGTCGCCGCCAGATAGCCGCCTGATGGCAGGCTGATGGCATATTGGGGCACGCGAGGCCTCCCCGTCGCGGCGAACCTCCCTATCGCGGCAAACTTGGCTATGCTGGCTGCATCATGGCACCTCCATCCATTCCGTCGTCTTCGGCACGGCCTTCGTGCGAGCGGATCGATCTGAACTCGTCCGACGGACGGCAGCGGCTGGATGCTCTGCGGGCCAAACTCTCGTCGCAGGGCGAGCTGGTAAGCCCGGCCGGCCGCCAACGGACCATCGACGTCTTCGGTGAGCCACTCACGCCGCGGCAGGTGGTTGAACGAATCTGTGGCGACGTGAAGTCAAAGGGGCTCGCGGCGCTGCTCGACTACACGCGTCGGATCGACGGCGCGACCGTCTCGCGGGAATCGCTCTTCGTCGATGCTGCCGCGCTGGCCGCCGCACATGCCGCCGCCGAGCCCGGCTTCCTCGCCGCCGTGCGCCGGATCAAGGCGAACGTCGAGCGTTTTCAAGAGGCTCTGCTGGCCCGCGACGTGGAGGTGCCGTTGCCCGGCGGCGGTTCCCTGCGGCAGCGTTATCTGCCGATGAATCGCGTGGGCGTCTGTGTGCCCGGCGGTGCCGCGGCCTATCCGTCGACGCTCCTCATGACGGTCGTGCCGGCCCGGGTCGCCGGCGTGAAGGAGATCGTCGTCGTCGCGCCGCCCACAAAGTTCGGCTCGGAAAACATCCACGTGCTGGCGACCTGCCACGAACTGGGCGTGAAGACGGTGATGCGGGCCGGGGGCGCGCAGGCCGTGGCCGCGATGGCCTACGGCGTGGAAGGGCTCACGCGGGTCGACAAGATCGTCGGCCCCGGCAACCTCTTCGTGGCGCTTGCCAAGGAACATGTCTACGGCGACGTCTCGATCGACTCGATCGCCGGCCCGAGCGAGATCGTGATCGTCGCCGATGCGACCGGCAATCCCGAATACATCGCCGCCGACATGCTCGCACAGGCGGAGCACTCCCCCGGCTCCGCGATCCTTCTTACCGCGAGCACTACCCTCGCCGACCGTGTGGCCGAGGCGCTCGGCCGGCGGCTGACGGTGCTCGAACGGAGCGATCTCACCCGTGACAGCCTCGAGCGGTTTGGCGCGATCGTGGTGACCCGCAGCGACGACGAATCGGCCCGGCTGGCCGATGAACTCGCGGCCGAGCACCTCTCCATCGACACGGCCGATCCGGAGGCCACGCTCGGGAACATCCGGCATGCCGGCGCGGTTTTTCTTGGGCCCTACAGCCCCGTGGCGGCGGGCGACTATGCGGCCGGCCCGTCGCACGTGCTGCCCACCGGAGGCACGGCCCGGTTTGCCGCGGGCCTGTCGGCCAACGAGTTCCTCCGCGGCGGGAGCGTGATCCGGCTCGCCCGGGCCGATCTTGCGGCGCTGGCCGCCGACATCACGACGCTCGCCGATACCGAGGGCCTCACGGCCCACCGCCGCAGTGTGGAGGCCAGGCTGGCGTCCGAGGGAAACCCCGGGCCATGAGGCCTCGTGCCGCGATCGCCACGCTGCTCATGATGTGGGCCGCGACGGTCCTTGCGGCCGCCGAACCGCTGGGTCCGGGAGACCACACGCTGTCCCTCGCCGTTGGCGGTCTGCAACGATCCGCGATCGTCCACGTTCCGCCGCAGTATGACCGCACGGTAGCGATGCCAGTCGTCCTGGCATTCCACGGCGGCGGAGCCAATGCGGACAACATGGTCCGCTTCAGCGGTCTCAACGACAAGGCCGACGAGGCCGGATTCATTGCGGTCTATCCCAATGGTACCGGCCGACTTCAGAGAATGCTCACCTTCAACGGAGGCAACTGCTGCGGGCAGGCTGCCGCCAACGGCGTGGACGATGTCGAGTTTACCCGCAGGCTGCTCGATGACGTCGCGGGTGCATGCAGCATCGATCCCAAGCGGGTGTTCGCCACCGGAATGTCGAACGGTGGCATCATGGCCTACCGTCTCGCGTCGGAACTGTCGGATCGCATCGCTGCCATCGCGCCGGTGGGCGGACCGATGGGCACGAAGGGCTGCCGCCCCGGCCGGCCGGTCTCCGTCATCCACTTCCATGGCACAGACGACGCATTCACTCCGTTCCAGGGTGGCCGGGGACGAGGGCTGTCGGGCACCA
>CANHYS010000415.1 GCA_947464585.1 Planctomycetaceae bacterium
CGATACGACCATGCAGAATGCCTGGCAGCAGAGCGTGCGGCCCACCGACGTCGGTACGTTCTTCTCCGATTGCAAGGTGATCGGCGAAGGGAAGTACTGTCTGCCGATCTTCGGGGCGGCGGCCCTGACGGGCGTGGTGGTCGAAGGGCAGCCGGCCGGCGACATCGTCGGCGAATGGGGATCGCGTTCGCTCCGCATCTTCGTGGTGGGCGCGCCGCCGCTCTACGTGCTCCAGATGGCCACGGGGGCATCGCGGCCCGGGGAGAGTTCCGCCGGCAGCAAGTGGCATTTTTGGAACGACAACAACGGCGTCAGCGGCCATGCCTTCGTGGGGGCGGTTCCCTTCCTGGCCGCGGCCGAGATGGTTGAAAACCCGCTGGCGAAGGGCACGCTCTATGTCTGCTCGACGTTCGTCGGCTTCTCGCGGATGACCGACAACGCCCACTATCCGTCGCAGATATTCCTCGGCTGGTATCTGGCCTGGGCCAGTTCCATGGCTGTGAACCGCACCGAGACGCACTTTGCCGGCATGGAGGTGCGGGTGGTGCCCCTGCCGATGGCCGACATGGGCGGGCTGGCCGTCGAGACCAAGTGGTGAGCGGATTCGCCACCCGGGCGTGCCGTAGCGTATGATTCCGACCGCAGCCTCGATTTCGGCGGCTGCGGTTCGTCGTCAATCTTTTTCAAGCGTTCTCAAACGCGATTTTCCAAGAACATTCTGGAGCAGGTATCCATGGCCAAGTCGTCGCGTGTTTCGGTGTCGTCTGGTTCGGGCGTGTCACTCGGCAAGCTGCGGAGCTTCTGCACGGCGGCGGAGCGGAAACTGCTCGAGATGAGCGAAAGCACCGGCCTCTCCAAGGCCGCGCACGCCGAGGTGCAGGCGTTGCTGACACGGGCCCGGTCGGCCCGCGACAAGTGGCGGGCGCTGGTCGGCCAGCAGACCCGCGTGGTGAAGCGTTCGCCGAAGGCCGTCGCCGAGGCCAATGCCCGCAGCCATGCAAAGGCCGAACTGTTTGACGGCGCCGTGAAGCGGTTCGAGGCGCATCTCAAGACAGCTGCATCGGCGGTGACCTCCGCCGCGCAGTCAGCCGTGAAGTCACTGACGGGCCGAGTCAAGACACCGAAGCGGGCCCGTGTCACCGGCAATCGCGCGTCGCGAGCGGGCGTTCGCAAGGAACTGTCCCGTCAACTCGCCGCGCTCAACCCGGTGGTGTCGAAGCCGGCCAAGGCCAAGGCGAAGCCCGTCGCGTCGAAGCCAGCCGTCGCTCCGGTCGCTCCTGTGGTCGCGAACGTAGTCGCCACATCGAAGGCCACCTCGAAGACGGCATCGAAGAAGCGGACGCTCGCCCCCGCCAAGGCTGCGGTGCAGGCGGTCCGCTTCGACGCCGCGAAGCAGCGGTCGGCTTTGTCCTCCGCCAAGAAAGCCCGACTGAAGGTCGGTGGACTATCGACCCGCAGGGGCAGCCACATCATGGCCGCCGGCAAGCGGTCGCAGGCCCGCCGCGACAAGCGGCGGTAAGCGGCCGTCGGATGGCCGCACCTGCTCCACCCAGCAGGGAACGTAATTCTGCCCGGGCCTTTCGTAACAATTCGGAACTACACTATCGGTATGTGACGATCGCATGGCGCTCATGCACGTCCATAGGTCATGGCATGCCGAGGTATTCATGGCATCACGACGCCAATGGTGGAATGGCTGCTTTGCTGCCTGCCTGATCGTTGCCAGCGGGATCTCGTTGCCGGCGTCAGGCGAGCCGCCGGCGGCTTCTCCTGCAGCCGATGCTCCTGCCGCCATCGACTTTGAGCGGCAGATCCGGCCACTGCTTGTCGGCCGCTGCGGTGACTGCCACGGGCCTGACACGCAGGAGAGCCACCTGCGGCTCGATGTGAAGCACCGGGCGCTGAAGGGGGGCGACTTCGGGCCGGTGATCGTTGCCGGCAAGAGCGGCGACAGTGAACTGATCCGCCGGATTACGAGCACCAACGAAAAGAAGATGATGCCGCCCGATGGCGATCGGCTCTCCGCCGCCGAGATCGCGATGCTCCAACAATGGATCGACTCGGGCGCCGCCTGGCCCGAGTCCGATGCCGACCGGTTGGCCCACGAAGACGACCGTGATCCTCGGCTCGACCACTGGGCATGGCAGCCGGTGGCCCGACCCGCCCTGCCGCCCGCCCGCCAGTTGCCACCTTCTGACGGGGGCTGGCCGGCTCGCAACGACATCGATCGTTTCATTCAGTCCAAGCTCGCCGAGAAAAAACTCACCCCCGCATCGGAGGCCGATCGTCGCACGCTCATCCGCCGGCTGTCGTTCGACCTCATCGGCCTGCCGCCCATGCCCGAGGATGTGGCCGCGTTCGTCGCCGACGAATCACCCGACGCGTATGAAAAACTCGTCGACCGCCTGCTCGCTTCTCCCCACTACGGCGAGCGCTGGGCCCGCCACTGGCTCGACATCGCCCACTACGCCGACACCCACGGCTTTGAACGTGATCAGCTCCGCCCGAATGCCTGGAGGTATCGCGACTGGGTGATCAAGGCCCTCAATACCGACCTGCCCTACGACGCGTTTCTTCGGAGACAGATCGCCGGCGACGTGGTCGCGCCCGACGATGCCGACGCGGTGATCGCCACCGGATTCCTGGCCGCTGGGCCGTGGGATTTCGTCGGCCAGGTCGAGACCAAGAGCGACATGCTGAAGCGTCAGGCCCGCGCAGACGACCTCGATGACATGGTCACACAGGTGATGACCAGCTGCTGTGGCGTGACGATCAACTGCGCCCGCTGCCACGACCACAAGCTCGACCCGATCCCGCAGCGAGACTACTACTCGCTGGTGTCCGTATTCGCGGGGGTCAAACGTGGCGACCGGCCGATCGACACGGAGCGGTCGCGGGCCGACCGGCAGCTCGCCGCGGTCGAGGCCGACATCGCGAGCCTCCTCGGCCCCGGCATCGACCTGGCCGACATCGTGGGCGGCGGCGACGGCCGCGGCACCGGCACACCGGGTTTCGGTGTCGAGGTGGTGAAGGGGGAGGCCGGGAAGGCCGGTCTGAACTTCCTCAAGACCGAGCAGCCAAACGTGTTGCTGCCCCCCATGCCCGTGGCCGGCACGACCCTGTCGACGTTCACGCCGGCGTTTATCAAGGGTGTCTTCGTGCCGCAGGGCATCAAGTCAGACGGCAAGCCGCCGAAGCCCGACGCCCCGCCGACGGAGCTGAAGCTCGCCGACGATGTCGTGATCACCGACCTGCCGCCATCGAGCGGCCAGTCGTGGGACCGGATCCGGAACGGCAAGGTGAGCCATCAGGCACTGGCGAAGGCGTTCGGCATCGACTTCACCACCGACGGCCACTCGGTGCTCGGCCTGCACTCCAACAGCGGCATCACGTTCGACCTCGCCGAGATTCGCCAGGCCCACTCGCTGGGTGCCCTGAGGTTGACGGCCACGGTGGGCTTTGGATCGGCCGAGGTCGACCCGAGCACGAAGGCCGAATTCAGCCTCTACCTCGACGCCGAGCGGAA
>CANHYS010000416.1 GCA_947464585.1 Planctomycetaceae bacterium
TGGCGGGGACAGGATTCGAACCTGCGACCTCGAGGTTATGAGCCTCGCGAGCTACCGGGCTGCTCCACCCCGCGACATGTTTTTTTGCTTGATCAGATTCGGGGTCGACTCCAAAACGGACGATGACGTTTGTCAGCGAATCGTTTCGGGATGTTTCTCCGACGTCTGAATCGGAATAATACCAGTTCGTCACCAGGAAATGAAGCCCAGGTGCGTTTGAATCGATCGTGCGGACAGGTTTCTCCCCATGAAACAGCAGGATTTCAGGCTGTCTTCGCCACAGTGGCCACTTGGTCCGGCGGGGGCGTCTGGATCGAGGGCACTCGTCGGTGGCGTTCCCTGGGCCAACGAGGTCGGTGGCCAAGACCAGTTCGCAGGCCGTTTGGGCGCTGACGGGGAGAACGCCGACCGGAACAGATCAGCCATCGGTCTGCCACGCGTGTTCGAGCCCGCTGCCCCCACCGCCGCTGCGCTGGCGGCGGTGAACGGAGGCGGATTCCGCGACCGGCTGGCGGCGTTTGTCCGCAACAGCCCGGCCTTTTCTGTGAGCCTCTCGCTCCACTGCCTGCTCCTCCTTCTGCTCACCCTGTGGGTGGTGCGGGAGCGGCCGCTCAAGAAACTCAGACTCAGCATGGCGTTCGGACCGGCGAGCATTCAGGCGAACGATAACGGGATCGACATCGTGCCGTCGAAGGAGCCGACGAAGCAGCCCGACGAGGTGATGACAGAGGTCGCCAAGACGGAACTGCCAACTGTGAAGTCTCCGCGGGCGGCTCCCTCGCCCAAGCCGGAACTGCCCGACGCGGCAGCGGGAACGGCGGCCGCGGACAAGCCGATGATCGCCCCAGCTGTCGGCATGCTGCTCGCCGGCCGCGAGGCCGGCCGCAAGGAGGTGCTGCTTGGCGCGGCGGGCGGTGGCGACGAGACCGAACTCGCCGTGACGCTTGCGCTCGACTGGCTCAAGAAGCAACAGAATCAGAAAGACGGCCTCTGGAGCCTGACAGGACCCTATGACGACGGCGGTTCGCAGGAAAACGAACTCGCGGCGACGGCGATGGCGCTCCTGGCCTTTCAGGGAGCCGGCAACACGCTCACGGAGGGGACACACCGCGCGGTGGTGGCCCGCGCGTGGCGGAGTCTTCTCAAGTCGCAGCAGGAGGATGGCTCGTTCGACGTGGGGCAGGTGCCGATGCAGCATGCCCTCTACTCCCACGCGCAGGCCACGATGGCTCTCTGCGAACTCTATGGCATGAGCCGCGACCCGAAGCTCGCCGAGCCGGCGGCACGCGCCGTCGCGTATTGTGTCGCGGCTCAGGGGCCAAACGGCGGCTGGCGGTATGAGCCGGGCAAGGCTGGCGACATGTCGGTCACCGGCTGGTACATGATGGCACTGAAGACCGCCGAGATGGCCGGGATGGCCGTGCCGGCGACCACGTTCGAGGGGATCGGCGGATTCCTCGATACCGTGGCCAACGGCAACGGATCACGATACGGTTATCGGCGCGATAGCCCGCTCAAGCCGGCCGGCCCCGTGACGGCGGCGGTGACGGCCGAGGGGCTGCTCTGCCGCCAGTATCTCGGCTGGCCGCAGAAGGACCCGCGTCTGGTGGAGGGGCTCGAACTCCTGATGGCTGAGAACAGGCTCGACTTCGAGAGCGACAGCAAAGACGCGTATGCCTGGTACTACATCACGCAGGTGGCCCATCACATGGAGGGCGAGGCGTGGCGGCGGTGGAATGACCGGCTCCGCGAGGTGCTGCCGCGTGAGCAGGTGGTGAAGGGCAAGCAGCGGGGGAGCTGGGATCCCTCGCTCGACCGCTGGGGCCACATCGGCGGCCGGCTGTTCGTGACGAGCTTCTGCGTCTACATGCTCGAGACGTATTACCGCCACCTGCCGCTCTATGCGGCGCAGCAGGTGGAAGCTCCGTGACGTCATTATCCCCCGGCTCACGCCGGGGGCTTTTATTCGAGGGAGACTCCACGTCCCATACAAGCCCGGAGCGTGAGCGATGGGAATCTCCCTAGGGGCGGTGTCACACGCCGCCGCCCCATTGGCGGATCGCCTCGTAGGCGACGATCGCAGCGCAGTTGGAGAGATTGAGGCTCCGCACCTGCGGCCGGGCGGGGATCGCGAGCAGGCGGTCGGCATGGGCGGCCTGAAGCGACTCGGGTAGGCCCCGCGACTCGCTCCCGAAGACGAGCACGTCGCCCCGCTGGTAGGCCACCTCCGTGTAGCTCCGCGTGGCCTGCGTCTCGAAGAGCCAGTTGGGCTGGCGGCCGACGGCGGCAAGTGCCGCCAGCAGGTGGTCCCACGAGTCGACCACCTCCCACTCGAGGTTGTCCCAATAGTCGAGGCCGGCTCGCCGAAGATAGTAGTCGTCGAGTTTGAAGCCGAGCGGCTTCACCAGCCACATCTTGGCGCCGATGGCGACGCAGGTCCGCCCCACGTTGCCGGCGTTGGGTGGAATCTCGGGCTCGTGGAGGACGATATGGAGGGCGGGGTCGTAGCGCATGAGGGGCCGGAAAAGCGGGTTCGCCCGGGGGCCGGTGTCTGCTATGGTTGAAGGGGTCGGAGCATGAGAAACCAGTCGGAAACAGTGTCGCTGGAGAGGATGCCTTGGTCGAGTTAAAGCGAAATCCAACGCGGGCCGTGCGGATCGGGAGCATCACGATCGGTGCCGGCCACCCCATCGCCGCCCAGAGCATGACGGCCACCCACACCACCGACGTGGCCGCCACGCTCGCCCAGGCGAACGCCCTGCATGCCGCCGGCGCCGGCGTCGTGCGGATCGCCGTCGACAGCAAGTCCGACGCCGCGGCCCTGCCCGCCATTCGGGCCGGCACACAGGCCAACCTCGCCATCGACCTCCAGGAAAACTACCGCCTCGCCGTCGACGTGGCCCCCCATGTCGACAAGCTGCGATACAACCCCGGCCATCTTTACCACCACGAGCCGACCAAGCCCTGGCAGGACAAGGTGCGGTTCATCGCCGACGTGGCCGCCAAGAACGACTGTGCCATGCGGGTGGGCGTGAACTGCGGCAGCGTCGATCCCGCCAAGAAGGAGAAGTTTGCCGAGGACGATTCGATCGGGCCGATGCTGGCCAGCGCCCTGGAACACTGCGAACTGCTCGACTCGATCGGGTTCACGCGGTATGCCGTCTCGCTCAAGGACTCCGACCCCAAGAAGGTGATCGAGGTGAACCGGCGGTTTGCCGAGGCCCGCCCCGACGTGCCGCTGCACCTGGGTGTGACCGAGGCGGGCATGCCTCCCGACGGCATCATCAAGACCCGGATCGCCTTCGAACAGCTGATCAGCCGCGGCATCGGCGACACCGTCCGCGTGTCGCTCACCGTGCCCAATGCCGACAAGCCCCAGGAAATTGCCGCCGCGCAGGCGATTTTGGGCGACATCGCGGCCGGCAGGGTGCGGAGCGTCGTCGACTACGGCCTCAGCTCGCTCAACATCATCAGCTGCCCGAGCTGCTCCCGCGTGGAGAACGAGGCCTTCATCGAGTTGGCCAA
>CANHYS010000417.1 GCA_947464585.1 Planctomycetaceae bacterium
CGCCATGTGCTTGCGCCGCGCTACGCGGGCGATACCGTGCGGCTGAGCGTCGAACGTGCCGCTGGTCAGGCAAAAAGTGAGCAGGAAAAAGGTGAGCCGGCGGCTCCGCCGTCCCGCATCGATGTGCAGGTCACGCTGGTCAAGGCATTGCCGCCGTGGCGACGACCGATGCTCGGCATCGTGCCGGTGCGTTCGGCCGCCCGCGAACCGCGGCCGGGTCCGGTGAAAGTGGCCTGGGTCTGGGCAGGGAGCCCAGCGGCAAAGGCGGGCATCGCGGCGGGCGATCAGATAGAAGCCGTCGTGCCGCCGTTGGCCGAAGGAGACACCGCCGGCGCCGGTGATGCCGTCCCTGTTGACTCGGCGAGTGCGCTGGCGGGGATTGTGGCGGGGACAGACGTTGGGAAAACGCTTGGGCTTGTCGTCGACCGTGACGGCAAGCGTCAGACCCTGTCGATCGAGTCGGTGGCGATGCCGGCCGATCTACCCGGCGATCTTCTCGAGCAGATACCGGCGTTCGCTGCGGCTCCAGCTGCCGGGGTTGCCCCGGCAGGCGATGCGGCGGGCGATGCCGTGACGGTCGAACGCCTGCAGGCTGCCGAAGTGGCCCAGCCGCCGTTGGCGGTGCTGCCGTCTGTGGGCTCCAAGGAGCCGCTCGGGGTGATCGTCTTTCTCGACGTGCCGCGGGGCCCGATCGACGATGCCCAGGCGGCGGAGTGGAAGGCGGCTGCGGCGCGGCATGGCGTGGCGGTGATTCTGCCGGGCTCGGTCGATCCGCAGCGGTGGGGCCGCGAGGACATCGGCGGCATCAAGCGGGCGTTGGCCACGCTGGCCGCCAAGCAGGCGATCGATCCCGCCCGAATCGCGGTCGTCGGGCGTGGAGCAGGGGGGGCGTTTGCATGGCTGGTGGCCGAGTCGCTCGGGCCCGCCGTGCGCGGCGTGGCCCTCATCGATTCGGCGCTCCCGCGGCAGGCCACGGTCGAGCCTGCGGAGCCGGGGCGTTCGCGGTGGGTGCTCTTCGGCACGGCCGCCAACGACGCGGCGGCGGATGTGTCGCCACGCATGGAGGCAGACAGGCGGCGGCTGGATGAGGCGGGATCTGCTGCGGGCACGCTGCCGATGGGGCAGGGAGAGCGTGTGCCTGCGGCAACGCTTGCCGCATGGGTCGAGTCGCTGGGATTGCTGTGAGTCTGCCACCGCCGACGGATCTCTCAGCCTCTTCGCTGTCGTGCAGCGATGCCGGCATCTGCGTGGTGTTTGCCGACGAGCATCTGATCGTGGTGGACAAGCCGGCGGGCATCCCGAGCGTGCCCGCGCGGACGTCACTCGATCCGCCGTGCGTGGCGTCGCATGTGCGGGCCGCCTTCGGCTCCCTCGAGGCTGTGCATCGACTCGACCGTGACACGTCCGGGCTGCTGGTATTGGCACGGTCGGCACCGGCGCGGGCCGCACTGGGCCGGGCGTTCGAGAACCGGTTGGTGCGGAAGCGGTACGAGGCGATCGTGCACGGCGTGCCGGCTCGGCCTGAGGGCATCCTGCACCTGCCGTTGGCGTCCGACCCGGCGCGGCCGCCGCGATCCCGTGTCGATCCGATCCTCGGGCGGCCCGCGAGCACGCGGTGGCGGTTGCTCACCGCGTCTTCCGGTCCCGGGGAGCGGTGGTCACGGTTGGAATTGGAGCCCATCACCGGCCGCTCCCATCAACTTCGCGTCCATCTGGCCTGGCTCGGCATGCCGATCGTCGGAGACCGGCTCTACGGGATAGCGCATGATCCGGCGGCCAACCGGCTCATGCTCCATGCCGCTTGGCTCGCGTTTCCGCATCCCTGCGACGGCCGCTTGATCGAGGTGACCGCGGAGCCGCCCCGCTGGCTCGCGGATCTGGATCGACTCGGAAAGGGTCATGGATGACTTTTTCCACGGCCAGTTAGACTCTGGGCATGGATGCTTCGCCAGCCGCAGGGCAACCGCCATCCCCGCACGCCGACCGCCCGCGGAGCCTCTCCACGCCGTTGGAGCGTTTGCCTGGCGTGGGCACCGCCCGCGCGGAGAAACTCGTCCGGCTGGATCTGGTCACGGCGTCCGATGCCCTCATGCATTTCCCGCGTGAGTATCGCGACTTCAGCGGGGCGCATGCGGTTGCCGATTTCCGCGAGGGCGAACACGCCTCCATTGCCGGTGAGGTGACGAGCGTCGCCGCGCGGACGACCGCCGGCGGCAGGCCGCTCCTGACCGTGCTCCTCGCCTGCCGGGACGGCAACGTCCGCGCCGTCTGGTTCAACATGCCCTTCATGAACCGTCGCTTTGCTGCCGGCATGCGGGTGGTGATCGCCGGCATGCCGAAAAAGAGCGGCCTGATCTGGGAGTTCAACCATCCCGAGGTCCGTTGGCTCTCGAGCGAGGAGCAGCCTCACGCCTCCGACTGGCTTGCCATCTATCCGCTCGCCGAGGGCGTGCCGCAGCTGGTGGTCCGGGCGGCGGTGCAGGCGGCGCTCACCCACGTGGCCGACCTGCCGGCCGAGGCGTTTCCGCCGGACGTGCTCGCAGCCAAGTCGTTGCTGCCCATCGGAGAGGCCCTTCGCGAGATTCACTGTCCGTCGAGCCAGAGCATGATCGACGCGGCCCGCCGCCGGTTCGTCTACCAGGAACTTTTCATGCTGCAGTTGGCGCTGCGGATGCACCGCGAACGGCAGCAACGCGACCATGCCGCACCGACGATCGACATCGACGCTCGGCTCGACAGCCGCATCCGGGCCAGGTTTCCATTCCCGTTCACGCCCGCGCAGCGGCGGGTGTGTGGAGAAATCGCCGCCGACATGCGGTGCCCGCGGCCGATGAACCGACTCCTGCAGGGTGACGTCGGCAGCGGCAAGACGGCCGTGGCGATCTACGCGATGCTCGCCGTGGCGGCCACCCCGGTGAAGATGGCCGGAGACCCTTCGGCCCTCGAAGAGACGACGATGGCCGAGAAGCCTGCGGAAAAACCGCTCCGGCATCAGGCCGCCATCATGGCGCCGACCGAGCTGCTGGCGCGGCAGCACATGGCAACACTCGAACGGCTGCTCGCTGGCAGCGGCGTGGAGGTGCAGCTGCTCGTGGGCGGGCAGCCTGCGAAGGAGCGGAAGCGGATTCTCGCCCGCATGCAGTCGGGGGAGGTGGGGATTGTCGTCGGCACGCAGGCACTCGTCTGTGGCGAGACGGCGAAATTCCGCAATCTGGGGCTCGTGGTGATCGATGAGCAGCACCGCTTCGGTGTGCTTCAGCGGGCGACGCTCCAGCAAGGGGGCACCGATCCACACGTGCTGGTGATGACCGCCACGCCAATCCCGAGAACCATCGCCCATGCCGTCTACGGCGACCTCGATGTCTCGGTGCTCGACGAGCAGCCGCCGGGTCGCCAGCCGGTGAGAACCTACAGGGTCGGGCCTGCGCAACTCGACCAGTGGTGGCAGTTCTGCTGCAAGAAGCTCGCCGAGGGTCGCCAGGGCTATGTCGTCGTGCCTGCGGTTGACGAATCGAAGCGTGA
>CANHYS010000418.1 GCA_947464585.1 Planctomycetaceae bacterium
AAGCGGCCATCCCGCGCGAAGTAGCGGCGGCCTGACGTGCCTGACAACCACCGCACGCATGCCCTCGCGGCTCGCGTGTGCGACATGCCCTGCCGCCCAACGGAGCGATCGCGACCATGGCCAAGCGGAAGTCGATGCAGCCTGAACCCGAGACGTCGGCACCGCAGCCCGCCGGCTTCCAGGCGGCTCCTGCCGACGGCGGGCTTTCCATCGACAAGCTGGCACAGGCCTTTGCCGCGATGATGGGCACTGGCGATCCCTATGCAGAGCCGACCGCCGAGGCGGACGTGGTGAAAGTCGATGCGTCGCCCGTGCTCGACGACGATGACGGCTTCGCACCGGGGTCAGACGACGCCGCATGCCGCGTCTGTCCGGAGACGATCCTGGAGGCGATCCTGTTTGTGGGCCTGCCCGACGGCGAGCCGGTCACGAGCCGCAAGGTGGCCAGCCTGATGCGCGGCGTGCGGCCACAGGAGATCGATGAACTGGCGACGGCGCTCGGGCAGCGGTATCGCGCCAACAACTGCCCCTACGAGGTGGTGGCAAAAGATGCCGGCTGGGTGATGCGGCTGCGGCCGGAGTTCGCCCGGTTTGGCAACGTCGTGGAAGCCCGTTCCCGCACGGTACGGCTCGATGCCGAGGCTCTGGATGTGCTGGCGCTGGTGGCGTGGAACCAGCCGGTCAAGCGCAATCGGATCGTGGAATTGGGCTGCGATGCCCGGCCGACCGTGTGGCGGCAGTTGGTGCGGCGTGGCCTCTTGGAAATCGTCCACGACGATGCCTCGCATGACGGCCATGATGGCCATGACGGACACGACACGCCCGCCGAGCCGTCGTACCGCACCACGCGGAAGTTTTTGGAGGTCTTCCGGCTCGAGAGCATCGACGACCTCCCCGAACCGACCGAACCACCGAAGTAGCGGACGAGCACGCCGCTCATTCGCTCTTCTGCGTCGTCGCCCACTCCATCGCCGCGTCGGGTGTGGTGATCCTGCCGTCGAGCTGCAGGGCCCGTAGGGCAGCGAGCACCTGCCCCATCGCGCGGCCGGCCGGCACGCCTGCGGCGAGCAGGTCGTTGCCCGTCACGAGCGGCGGTGGATCGAGCTGCTCCCGTGGCATCTGCAGCTTCGCGGTCACCCAACCGGCGGCGGCAGCGGAGCCGTGGCCGCAGGCGGCGCGAGCCCGCAGCACATCTGCCAGCAGGAAGGCCGCGTCGTGTGCCAGCCATGGCTGCAGCTGCGACCAGGGCCGCTGATCAAGGTCGACCTCACCGGTGCCGTCGACGAAGGCGACGGCACCGTGCAGCCAACAGGCCGTCTTCAGCTCGCGTGTGGAGAGCCGCAGCCGGGCCGCGATGCGGCGGGGTGTGTCGGGCGGCAGTGCCGACGTGAGGACGGCCAGTGCAGACGCGATCTCCGGTTCGTCGAGCGCATCGATGATGCGGGCCGAGTCGTGCCAGGCGACGTGTGCTGCGGCCGTGCCGTCCGCCGGCGCCACCTCGGGCAGCACCTCACGGGCTAGTCCTGTCTGCACGAGCAGTTCGAGCGCCCGCCGCCGGCCCGGCCGCGCCACGATGGCCCGCAACTCCGCCGCGACTCGCTCGGGGCTCACGCTGGTCACCAGGTGCGCCATGCGGACAATCGCCGCCTGCGTCTGCTCCTCGAGCACAAAGCCAAACCCTGCGGCAAACCGTACCGCGCGGAGCATGCGCAGGTGATCTTCACCGAACCGCATGGCGGCGTTTCCGATGGCCCGCACGATCCCCGCGGTGAGATCGGCCCGGCCCTCGACATAGTCGTGCACCTCGCCGGTGATGGGATCGAGAAACAGTCCGTTGATCGTGAAGTCGCGCCGCAGGGCATCCTCGCGGGCGTTGGTGAAGGTCACGCCGGCCGGGTGCCGGCCATCGGTGTAGTCCGCGTCGCTGCGGAACGTTGCCACCTCCACCTGCCCGGCGCCGCGGGGACCGAGCACGGTGATCACGCCGAAGGCCGCCCCCACAGCGAGGGTATGGCGGTTGCCAAACACGGCCCGCACCTGATCGGGGCGGGCCGACGTCGCCACGTCGTAGTCGGCCGGCGTGCGGCCGAGCAGTTCATCGCGGACGCAGCCGCCGGCCCAGACCGCCTCGTGCCCCGCCGACCGCAGGCGGCCGACCACCACGAGGGCAAACTCGCGCGCCGCGGCGGGATCGCATGGGATGGCTGGCATGGCGGCAGAAACTCGGGAGGGAGACGCAGGCGTCGATGGTACTGCATGCCCGCGGCCCCGGCACCGGGCGGCATTTCCAGATTTCCAGGCCTTCGCACCAGAGGGTATGCTCATGAGGCTGGGCGGGATGTCCCACCGGCAGACCGTTCTCATGCTCTCGCAACGCGCCGGCTGGTTTTCGCCCGCCCGCCTCACATCCTGGAGTGTCCTAGCATGTCCGCTTCCCGCGAGCCTTCCGCCTCGAGCACCCTGTCCCGTCGTGATGCCCTCCGTGATGCCCTCCAGGCTGCCGGTATCGCCGGCGCCGCGCTGACCGGCATGCAGGCCAGCATGCGTTCCGTGCACGCGCAGTCCCCCTCGGCAGACGTCATCCGCGTCGGCCTCATCGGGGCCGGCGGCCGTGGCACCGGCGCCCTGCAGCAGGCGCTCTCCGTGCCCGGATCGAACGTCAAGGTGACCGCGATCGCCGACGCCTTCGACGACCGCATCAAGGGCGCGCTCAAGGCGGTCGAGTCGATGAAAGACAAGGTCGAGGTGCCCGAGGATCGGCAGTACAAAGGTCTCGACGGCTACAAGCAGGTGCTGGAGCACTGCGACCTGGTCATTCTGGCCACGCCGCCCGGCTTCCGTCCGTTCCACTTCGAAGAGGCGATCAAGGCGGGCAAGCACGTCTTCATGGAGAAGCCGGTCTGCGTCGATGCGTTCGGCGCCAACGTCTGCCTCCAGGCTGCGAAGCTCGCCGACGAGAAGAAGCTCAAGGTCGTGGTCGGCCTGCAGCGGCACTACGACGACAAGTATCGCCAGACGCTGGCCCGCGTTCGCGAGGGTCTGGCCGGCGACATCATCGGCGGCCAGGTTTACTGGAACGGCAGCGGCATCTGGTATCGCCCCCGCAAGCCGGAGATGACCGAAATGGAGTTCCAGGTCAACAACTGGTACCACTTCAACTGGCTCTGCGGAGACCACATCTGCGAGCAGCACGTCCACAACATCGACGTCGCCAACTGGTTCCTCGACAAGCTCCCGGAAACGGCCTATGGCGTGGGCGGCAAGCAGAACCGCATTCCCAACCAGCCGAGCGAGATCTACGACCATCACGCGGTCAACTTCACCTACCCGGGCGGCGTGCGGATCGCCAGCCAGTGCCGGCAGTTCCCCGGTGGCGACGGTCGGGTCGACGAGTTCTTTCAGGGCACGAAAGCGCAAGTTCGGATCGGCGAGATCACCGACTACGCCGGCAAGGTGTTGTGGAAGTTCCAGGGGGAGAATCCGAACCCCTACCAGATCGAGCACGACGAACTCCAGGCG
>CANHYS010000419.1 GCA_947464585.1 Planctomycetaceae bacterium
ACCGGTGAGGCGATCGACCGGAAATACTTGTGGCCTGTCGGGTTCAGGCCGCCCACCCGCCAGATCTCCTTGCCGGTGGCGGCGTCGTGTGCCGTGACGTGGTCGGCGCCGAGCACAATGAGCATCTCGGCCGGCTCGCCCTTGGCAGCATCGCCCACGACGACGACCGGCGTGGTGTAGCTCTGCGCAGCCTCCTCGGGGGCGTCGAGCATCCGGTCGTGCTTCCAGAGCAGGCTGCCGGTCGTGCGATCGAACGCCGCCAGGTAGCTCGGGCCTGTCTGCATCACGGCGACGACCACCGCCTTGGACGTGAGCACGGGCGAGGTGCCAAGATCCCACCAGAGCGTGTCTTCGCCGAACTGCTTCTGCAGGTTCGTCTTCCAGACAACAACGCCGTCGGCGAGGTTCAGGGCAGCCAGTTCGCCACTCTTGTAATAGACCCAGACATGCTGGCCGTCGGTGACCGGCGACGAGTTGCAGCCGGTGGCCTTTTTATGTTTGCCCGGCTTGACCTCGCCGAGTTCACGCCGCCAGACCTCCTTGCCGTTGCGATCAAAGCAGATGGCGGCATCCTTGCCGTCGATGCCGCAGGTGACGACGACTCGGTCGCCCCACACCGCCGGCGTGCTGGCACCCAGCCCCGGCAGCTTCACCCGCCAGAGTACGTGGTCGGTCGGGCTCCAGGAGGAGACATAGCCGCGGCCTGCGGCAACCCCGTCGAGCGCCGGGCCACGCCAGTTGGGCCAGTTGTCAGCCCGGGCAGGCTGCGGGGCAAGCGCGGCGAAGGCCGCCCATGCCAGTACGACAGACACCATTGATCGATTGCGTAGCATCATGGATCCGCTCCTCTCGTAGCATCCGCCGGGCCCCGGGAGCCAGCGAGTGTACCGCCTCACCGCTTCCTCGGCTCGCCCTCCAGCCCGAAGGGGTCGACCGGCTGCGGATTGGGAGACGGCATCGCCGCCCTGACGGTGGCCCGCCACGCCGCCAGCCGCTCCTTGAGGGCGGCAGTCCGTTCCGGCCGCTCGGCGGCGAGATCACGACGCTCGCCGGGATCAGTCGCCAGATCGAAGAGCTCCACGCGACCGTCCTCGAAGTGCTCTACCAGTTTTTCATGTCCCTGGTTTTCATTTCCTGGGCTCGGCCCGTCGCCGGCGATGATCGCGGCAGCGGGCCGGCCACCTTGATTGGCGTAGTGGGGATAGTGCCAAAACAGGTCCCGGGCAGGCAGCGTGCCGCCCGCCAGCACCGGCCGCAGGCTCGTGCCATCGAGCACCGTCTCCGCCGGCTGCGTCGTGCCGCCGACATCGAGCAGCGTGGCCGCGATGTCGAGCGTGGTGACAGGCACGTCGGTCGTCGTGTCTGGCGCGACGACCCCCGGCCACCGCACGATCAGCGGCACACGGATGCCACCCTCGTAGAGAAAACCCTTGCCGGCACGGAGCGGCAGGTTCGAGGTCGGTGAACCCTCGGCAGTGGAGAGTCCGCCGTTATCGCTGGTAAACACGACGAGCGTATTGTCGGTCTGTCCGGCTGCTTCGACGGCGGCGAGCACGGTGGCCACCGTCTCATCCATCTCGCGGATCATGGCGGCATAGACGGGATGATCCTGCACCGCCCGCGCCTTGCGATCCCCCTCGGCGACCTCGCGGGGTCCGGCAGGCGGCGATAGCGCGGCCACACGGGCCTGCTCCTCCGCCAGCAGGTTAGCCCTGGTCTTCAGCGGCACATGCACCGAGTGCATCGGCACGTAGCAAAAGAAAGGCTGGTCGCGGCTGGCCGTGATGAATGCCGACGCCTCGGCCGCGATCGCCCGCGCATGATGCGTGTCATCCGGCGGACCGCTGCCGGGGCCGACGGTCGTCGAACCGGTCACGTCGAAGCCGTGCGAGGGGATGTCTTTGGATGACCCCAGATGCCACTTGCCGAAGATGCCTGTCGTAGAGCCGGCGTCGTGCAAGCGCTTCGGAACGGTCACCTCGCTTGCGGGAAGGGCGTGGAAATAGTCCGCAGGGAAGAGGCTGCCCCGCCGGCTGCCGGCAATAAAGTTCGTAATCTTTACACGGGCCGGATGGCGGCCGGTCATGAGTGCCGCGCGGGTAGGCGAACAGACCGGCGCGGCGGCGTAGCCCCGCGTGAAGAGCATCCCGGAGGCGGCCAGCCGGTCGATCGCCGGCGTGCGGTAGAACGTGCTGCCGGTGCAGCCGAGATCGTAGGCCCCGAGATCGTCGGCCAGGAAAACAAGCAGGTTCGGCGGCCGCTTCGCTGCCGCAGCAGCGGGCGGTGTCGCGGCGTCAGCACGCGGCCCATGCAGCGACCCATGCGGCGACCAGTTCGCGACGAGGCTCTGCGTGAGTTGCCGCACGATCTCTGGCTCGCTGGCGGCGAGGTTCTTCATCTCGTCGGGGTCAGCTGCCAGATCGAAGAGCTCGACCTCCCGCCGCTGCCACCGCTCCCGCGACTGAGGATCGACCCTGCCGGCCGGCCCGGCGGGAAACTCGCCCCCGGCGTCACCCCCGGTCGTGGCCCCGGTGGAGGCCGACGTCGGCATGATCAGCTTCCACCGGTGCTGGCGCGACGTCTGCTCGTCGTCGCGGATCGTCCACCGCCAGAGGAGGCTCTTCGCCGGATCGTCGAGATCGACGAGCGTGTGCGTGAAGCACTCGCCGAAGATCTGCCGCCGCGCCGCCACGGCCTTGGCGTCGAGCAGGTCGACGCCCGGCAGGCCGGCCGGCACGGGCACCCCACACGCAGCCAACACCGTCGGCATGATGTCGATGCAGCTCGCCAGCGCATCGCTGGAGCCCGGCGGGATCGCGCCCGGCTGACGGAGCATGATGGGCGTCCTCAGGCCGCCCTCGTAGGGAGAGAGTTTCGACCGTGGTGCGAACTGCGGCCGGTCAGGGCTCTGGATCCAGCCGTTGTCTGTGACGTAGACCACGAGCGTGTCCCGCGCGAGCCGTTCACGATCGAGGTGGTCGAGCAGGTCGCCGACCGTGCGGTCGAACCGCTCCACGTTGCCCCAGTACCGCGCCACGTGGAGGCTGTCGGTGCGCGACGCGTAGTGATCGACCAAATCCTGCGGCGGATCGTGCGGATCGTGCGGCAGCATCGGGGCGTACCAGACGAAGAAGGGCCTCTCGTCGGCGCGGCAGCGGCCGATAAAGTCATAGACCGGCTGAAGCGACTGCCGGCCGATCGTGAGCCCCTCGTCGCCGTGCCGCTGGCCCTTCGACATGCCCTGGGTAAAGCCGCCGCCGGTAAAGTCTCCCTGCCACCACTTGCCGGTCTGCAGGCTTTCGTAGCCGCGGTCGGCCAGCAGCCGCGGCAGGAGTGGCCATTCCTCGAGGTGCCGGTTCATCGCTTCGCGGCCGGCGGTGAAGGCTGCCCGGCCTTCCGGGCCCGAGCGAGGAATCCGCGGATCCTCGGGCGGATCATTGCCGACGATCCGGTGCTCGTGCGGCAGCCGGCCGGTGATGATCGAGGCGAGGCTCGGGCAGCAGAGGCTGCTGGG
>CANHYS010000420.1 GCA_947464585.1 Planctomycetaceae bacterium
CCAGCGTGACCTGCACATCGATGCGGGACGGCGGAGCCGCCGGCTCACCTTTTTCCTGCTCACTTTTTGCCTGACCAGCGGCACGTTCGACGCTCAGCCGCACGGTATCGCCCGCGTAGCGCGGCGCAAGCACATGGCGGAGTTCCGCGATCCTCGTCACAGGCCGACCATCCGCGGCGACGATCAGATCGCCCGCCCGCAACCCGGCCTTCGCCGCCGGGGATCCCGGCCGACATGTGGCGATCCTGGCCTCGCCGGTGAACGGATCCCGCGCGCTGTACCCGATGCCCAACACGCCCGGAGACAGCATCTCCCCATTTTTCAGTCGCGGCAGCACGCGGAGCATGTCCTCGAACGGCACTGCGAAGCCGATGCCCGAGTCGTAGAGTTCCGTACCCAAATTCATGCCCGCGGTGTCAGCCGGCAGCGGGGCGAGGATGCCGATGGCCCGGCCCCTGATGTCGATGAGTGGTCCGCCATAGTTGGCAGGCGAGATCGAGGCATCGGTCTGCACGGAGCGGCCCCACGACCGATTCGTGGCGGACAGGATGCCGACGGCGACACTGGGGACGGCGCCGTTCCAGGCACGCCCCACCGCGATCGTCCATTGGCCTACCGCCAGTTCGGACCGCGGCGCCCACTCGGTGACCGGCGGAGGCGACTCATCGATCCGCAGCAAGACGAGCCCGCGGGATAGATCGCGGCCCACGACCCGCGCCACCCGACGTTGGCTGCCCGCCGCCGACGGCAGCATGACGATCGCCTCCCGGGCATCCTGCGGCACGGCAAACGACGTGGCGAGAATCCAGCCCCCTTCCTCCACGACGACGCCCGTCGAGGGACCGCTGGCAGGAGTGACCTCAGATGACGACGCGAGCGCCGCCTCAGAGACGCCGGCCGTCTCGATCCGCACCACAGACGCCGCCACCCGGTCGACCGCCGCCCGGATCGCAGCTTCCTCAGCAAACGGGAGATCCTCCGCGACGGCCATGGACGCCGAAGCAACGGCCACCAGCACGAGCCACGGCCACAGCGAGGTACGTTGCTGTGTCATCGCTGTCATCGCTTCCTCCCCGCCGCGGGCCGCGGGCCGAGATCACACTCCACGATCGCTCCGCTGCGGACGACCGACAGCCGCACCGCATCCCCCGCGGCGAGTGCCGTGAGCGCCTGCTGCAGCGCGGCCCGCGAGGCCACCGACCGGCCGCCCACGGCGATCACGAGATCGTCAGGCCGCAGGCCGGCCTGTGCCGCAGGGGAGCCGGCGGCGACGGTCTCGATGAAGGGGGGCGTGCGGTCGAGCAGGTCGGGCACCAGCACCAGCCCCAGCGTTGCGGGATCGAAGCCCGGCCCCGCAGTCGTGCCAACGGGAGCCGCCGGGGAAGCGGTGCCGGAGATGATCTCGGCGTAGCCCTCGTTCAGCGCCGCCGTCGGTATCGCGTAGTTGAGCCAGATGCCGCTGCCTGACGCCCGCAACTCCTTGCCGAGCATGCCGACCAGGCGGCCCCGCCAGTCGACGACCGCTCCTCCCGGCGAACCGGGATTGTTGGTCGTGCAGTCGAGGATGTAGACGTCGCCACGATACGGCACCTCGTAGCTGCCCCGGCGGGCCTCGAGTGGCACCAGCGCCGACACCACGCCGTGTTGGGCGCTGACCCGCTCGTCTCCCACGGCAACGCCAAACAGGTTCGAGAGGGCGAAGATCCTCGTCCCCACGGGCACGGGATCGCCAGCAGCGAGCGTGAAGGCGGGCAGTTCCTCGGCCTCGATCGAGAGGACGGCCAGTTCGCGCCGCGGATCGACGCCCACCATCGTCGCCCGATACCGGCGGCCGTCATCGAGCACGCACGACAGCTCGTCAGCATCGAGCACGGTGCTCATCACCGTGACCACGTGCCCCGCGGGGGAGACGAGCAGTCCAGTCTGGTAGGCCTCCAATCCTCGCACCCCGCCGGCGCCATGAATCTTGACCACTTTCCGCGCGGCACCGGCGATCGTCTCCTGTGGCGATGCGGCAGCAGCCCGGTTGGCGATTCCCCCAACCCAACCACCACCCACCACGAAGCAGATCACCATCAGGGCACCAGCATGGATGGCACCAGCATGTCGGATCATGTGCCTCCTCCCGGCAATGCATTTCCCCCGTTCGGCGTCGCCTCGCCACCGGCAGCCTCACCGTCAGCCATCTCGAACCCGGCCGTCTCCACACGAAACTCCCCGAACAGGTCGTTGCCGTGCCGCACCTCGATGACTGAGGGCATGCCCCTCGGGAGATCCTGCGGTCGATTCGGCCCTGGGAACGTGAAACGAGCCTCGCAGGGATCCGCATCGGGAGCCGTCCACAGCTCGATGCCCGTCACGGCGCCGCCGTCTCCCATCGTGAAGCGGGCCTCGACTCCTGCCACAGACGACTCGAGCATGTCCACGAGCTGCGGAGCATCGGCCTCTCCGAAGGAGCGGGGATCGAGCGGCACCGTGCCCCAGTAGCTCGTGCGGCCCAGGGGTTCGGGTCCTTCACGCAGCAACCGCCGCCAGAGCAGCAGCGCCGCCAGCATGCCGCCGCTGCCCGGCGGACTCGGGTTCACGTCCAGTTCGCCCGTGGCATCGACCCGTGTCGTGCCGGTGGGAAGATCGATCACGCCCTCCTTGTCGGAGAGTTCGATCCGAAAGGGCTCGCCGGTGGCCAGCCTTCCGGACAGGATCCAGCGGCCACCCCATGCGGCCTGTCCCCCGCCGGCAGCCAGCGCCCTCGCGACGCGATCGCGCTCCACGGTGTTGAAGTGATGGTTGGTGAAGCCGCGCCGGGACTCGTAGAGCGGCTGCACGGCCTCGGGCAGCGCGGCCGGTGGCGTTTCAGGAGGCGTCGGCCCCTTGCCCGCCGACTTCTGCGGCTTGCCCTCGACGATATTCGCCAGATCCGCAGCGGTATGCACGCCAGCCAATCGGACAAGAATCTCCTCGCGGCGGCCATCGCGGCGATACACCAGCGGCACACGCCAGCCGGCCGGCAGCGTTCCGAGCACGTTCTTGAACGCATTGACGGTGCGGACACTGCGGCCCGCCAGCGACACCACCTCGTCGTCGTATCGCAGCCCGCGCTTCCAGGCATCGGACGATTCGAGAATGTCCGACACGACCACGCGACCGTCAGCGCTGGTGGCCACCGTGGCGCCCAGCGTGGCGTGATCGACCAGACGCCCCCCCTTGAGCAGGCCGAGAAAGTTTCGCAACTGGTTGGCCGAGATGGCGTACCCCACCCCCACGTTGACGCGGCCACGCTTCTCGAACGAAGCCCTCCCGTTGACACCGATGACCCTGCCCTGCGCGTCGAACAGCCCGCCGCCGGAGTTGCCCGGATTGATCGCGGCATCGACCTGCAGGCAGTCGGCGTATTCGAGGATCGTGCCAGCCGGAAACTGATAGCGCCGGGTGCCCGACACGATGCCGGCGCTGATCGACGGCTGAAAATCCGTGGCGAGCAGAAAGGGATTCCC
>CANHYS010000421.1 GCA_947464585.1 Planctomycetaceae bacterium
GGACGTTGCCCTCGCATTCGAGCGCCACGGTCAGGTTGTCGAGGCTGTTCATGGCCGCTCCCCGCCGCGTGCATTCGACGGCGCGGGCAGCCGCATCGAAGGCGTGCACGTGCACACTCTTGTCACGGGCGGCCAGCCCCATCGCCACGCAGCCCGAGCCGCAGCCGATGTCGACGACACGGGTATCGGCCGCCACGTCCACGGCGTTCAAGAGATGGCGGGCGCCGGGATCGATCCGCCGATGGGCGAAGACGCCCGGCCGCGTGACGGCCGTGAGCAGCCGATCGCGGTCGCGAAACACGAACTCGCAGGAAAAGTCACGGATCTTCGTCGGTTCGCGGGTCTTCTCCACTATGTAGGCGACGGTGTCGCCGGTGGCCGCTGGCCGCACGCGAACCGTCTCGCCCGTCTCCGCGAGCTGCTCCCGCAGCCAGTTGTCGTGAGCATTATCGATCGACGCCACGAGCCGGCCGCCGATCACGAGTTGCAGAAACGCCGACTGGAGAATGTCGCGTGACAGCTCCGCTTCACCGTTTTTCGAGAGCGGCACGACGGCAAGGTGGTAGGGGCCAGGCGGCATGTCGGCGGCACAGACCGCTCGCAGCCCAGGCGGCGGCGACTCCCAGGCCGCAACCGCCGCCGCCTGCGGAAAGAGGTCTAGAAACCAGACCGTTACCTCCGCTGTGGGATGCGCCTCAGCGAGTTCGAAGGCCGCCTGCCCACGGCCGGCCGTCGTGCAGATCACCCTCATGCTGGCGGCAGAACGATCGTCTGCAGCGAGCAATGCTCGGGCGATATCGAGGGCGTGTGCTTCGGCTGGTCGGGCGGGGAGGGCGATGGGCATGATGACAAGAGCATAACGCCCGATCGACCGCCTCGCTCCAGGCCAACGCTCATTCCGGTCGCTGTGGCCGCTGTGGCCTCTCACTGCCGCCGCCCGGGCCACCTGGTCCGCCCGGGCCACCCGGCCCAGGGCCACGTTCACCGCGTCCACCAGGACCGCCATCAGGCCCGCCGCGCTCTCCGCCGGGCCCACCTCGGCCGCCAGGCCCGCCCCGCATCCGCTGGATCTCTCCTGCGAACTTCGTCAGCTCATCGCGGTCGAGCTTGCCATCGCCATCGGCGTCAAACTTCATGGCATGCTCGACAAACCGCTCAGGCGAGGGTGGTCCGCCGGGCCCACCACCTCCCGGCCCGCCACCGCCGGGCCCCATGCGGCCCTCACGGGGGCCAGGCCCCGCTCGCCCCTCGCGGGGCCCGCCCGGCCCCCGGCCTTCGCGGTTTCCAGCTGGGCCTTCGGCCGCGTCGCGATCGGGAGGTCCCTCCGACCGTTCGGGCGGCTGGGCCACGGAGACCGTCACCAGCGAGGCGGCGATCACGGCCATGGCCATCACGCTTTCGATTCCCAGCATGCGTCTCATCGAAGGCTCCTTGGAAAGAAGGGTGCTCAAATCTCGGGCAGATTCGTCTCATCACCTTCAACGGCTGGAACGGGCAAAAGTCTCGCCGTCGACAGGCAGCAGCCATCGACGTCCGGCGTCACTCCAGATAGTCGTTCGACCAGGTGCTGAAGAGATCGCCCCGCTTCACGCGGGCCGCATCCTCCCGCATCACCTCGGGCGTGCGGCGAATGACCCGCGTCGTGCCATGCCGGCCGCGGCGATACCGTGAATGCGACCTGGCAGCGGGACCGGTGTTGCGGGGCGGCACTGCCGCCCGCATCTGCGGTTGGCTGCCTGGCTCGGGCATCGGCACTGCAGGCACCGTCGCCAAAGGAGCCGGCGGCTGTGCCCACGCGTTGGCTGCCCACAGCATGCCCGCCACGATGCCGGCGATCACAGACACCCGCATGGCAGACCTCATTTGTCGGCCTGTTCCGGCAGCGGCTCGAGCGTGAGCGGATCCCGCAGCGGCAGGTGCTTCACCTTGCCGCCGAAGAAGTCGTTCATGCTGGCCCGCTTCTCCATGTCGCCGGGGGCGATGTTCTCCCAGTCTCCCACCACGAGAATCGCCATCGTCTCGGGATCGAGGTGCTTCTGTGCCACCCGCTTGAGATCCTCCCGAGTCACGGCACGCACCTTGTCGCGGAATGTCTTCCAGTAGTCCTTCGGCCGCTTCGTCCACTCGTCGTTGACGAACACCCGCAGCATCTGCGGCCGGCTCTCGAACTGCCGCGGAAAAGTCTCGATCAGACTGGCCTTGGCCGTCTCCAACTCGTCGTCGGTGACGAGTTCGTTCCGCATCTTCGCGATCTGCTCCATCACGATCTTGGCGGCCAGGGCGACTGTGGCGTTCTTGCTCTCGAATCCGGCGCGGAAGTCGCCGGGATAGAACACCCGGGGCGTGAGCGACGACCGCACGGAATAGGCGAGACCCTCGTTGCTCCGCACCTGCTGCATCAGTCGGCTCGTGAAGCCACCGGCACCGAGAATCTCGTTGAGCAAGAGGAACGGGATCGCGTCGGGATCGTCCCGAGTGATCGCGCGGTTTCCCATCACCACCTTCCCCTGCGGAATCTCCTTCGGCACGTGGTAGAGGCCTGGCTTCAGCACGGCCGTGGGCGCGACGGGATCGGCCACCGGCTCCCCACGCTCCCAGCCGGCAAACGCCTTCTCGAGCTTGCCGAGCATCTCCTTTTCGTCGAAGTCGCCAGACACCGACACGATCATGTTCCCTGGGTGGAAGATGCGGCGGTGCGTTTCCGCCAGGCGATCCCGGGAGATCGCCGCCACCGTGCGGTCGGTCGGCTCCGACGCCTCGAAGTGGTCGGTGCCGTAGACGAGCCGCTTCCACTCCCGCGAGAGAATCGAGGAGGCGTCGTCGTTACGCTGCTTGAGCGATTCGAGCACCCGGGCCCTGGCCGTCTCCAGCCGCTGCGGCTCGAAGGCCGGCGTGCGGAGCATGTCGAGGAAGAGCTTCAGACTCTCGTCGAAGTTGCTCTTCAGACAGTTCATCGTGGCGGCGGTGAAGGTCTCGTTGGCCGCGACGCCCACGTCGGTCGCGAGAAAGTCGAGCGACTCGTCGAGCTCGGCCGGCCCCATCGTCGCCGTGCCACCCTCCCGCACCATCCGCGCGGTCATCGACGCGAGGCCGGGAACATCGGCCGGATCGAGCGACGCCCCGCCCTTGAAGGTGACGACGAGATTCACGAGGGGAAACTCGCGGGACGGCGCCAGATAGACGATCGTGCCATCGGCCAGCGTGCGGCGAAACGTGCTCGCGTCGGGCGGCTCGAAGGCAAGGGGCGCAAAGGCGATCTGCTCAGGCCGAGACGGGATGCCCGCGGCTGCGGCGGCCACGGCCGTTGTCGCCGCAGCGGCCGTCGCTCCACCCGCTTTCGGAGCGGCGGCTGCCGATGCCGATGCCGTCGCAGGCGGCTCCGAACGTGCACCGCTCCGAGGTGCGAAGAGCACCAGCCCCGTCACACCGATCGCCAACAGAATTGCCAAGACCCGCATGTTCATGAATGTGCCGCCTGTTCTTTCGCTTA
>CANHYS010000422.1 GCA_947464585.1 Planctomycetaceae bacterium
ACGCCGTCCGCAGACGCGGCGGCCCGCAGACGCTCGGTGGAGGCGGACGTGAAATCGATCCACATGTAGGGAGGCGATCGTGGGTCGCACGCGGTGCTGGAGGGCGGCGAATCTCCTTTTGCCCGCTTCTCACTGCTGGCCGTCATGCCAGCAAGGGGCATGGGCCAAAAGCTGGCAAACGCCCAAGCCTCTCTCGCCGAGTCTTGGCCACCGTTGGCCGCTGGGGATTCAGGAGCTTTTTTGGCCGATGGTCTGATCCGCGCGGCCGGTGGCTGCGAAAACGCTCTCGGCTCGATGCCGGCATACAGCGCCCAGATGTCTCCGGCAAACTCGCAGCCGGCTACGCCATCGCAGGTCGCATGATGCACCTGGAAGACCACGCGATGCTTGTGTTCACCGTCGCTCAGCACCACCAGTCGCAAGCCGCTCTCGCGTCGCAGGTCGAACGAACGCCACGGGGCGCCGCCGCGTTCGGGAGGGTTCCAGATCACCGTCGGCAGCACGTCGGCATCGAGCCACACCGGACGACCCCTGCAGAAGCCCACCCGGCTACAGAGGAGCGGGTGCCGTCGGGACGCCGTCTCAACCGCTTCCCGCAGGCGGTTTTCCTGGAGTGGACCATCGACCCTGCATTCCAGGAAGAAGCACATCGGGTGACCGGGCCGGTCGTCGATGAGCATCAGCTGTTCGAACGGCATTAACGGCCGTCCGGCCGCGGAATTGGCCTGTTTGGCGGCGAGGGGGTGTCCGGAAGGGGCGTCCATGGCGGGGTCGAAGATACCTTCGCCATCCCGGAACCGCGAATCTGCCGGGAAAACACCACCCCGGCCCCTTCCACCCCCCCGGCAAAAACGGTTGACACTCGTATTCGCGCGAGCATACTTCTGGCCTCGGCATCCGGCGGCTGGGCTCATGCCCATCGGCCGGTATCTCCCACGGATGGGTCGTTTTTCGCCAAGGCGAACTGACTCGTGTAATCCCATCCCTTTCCTCGATACCCGACTCGCCCCCGGTGCAGGCCGCGCCGTCGACGCGTTTTCACGCGTCATTTGCGGGTGAGTCGCTGACACAACTTGAGACGACAAGGACGACGACTTTGAAGGACTCGCTGGCAATCGTCGGCATGGCATGCCGGCTCCCGGGCGCTGATGGTCTCGATGCATTTTGGCAGCTGGTCGCTGAAGGCCGGACGGCCTGGGGGCCGTTGCCCGAGTCGCGGTTCTGCCGCGAGCTCTACTTTCACCCCGAAAAGAGCCGGGTTGGCAAGAGCTACTCCGAGATGGGCGCGGTGGTGTCGGACCGGCCGGTCGATTCGGCAGTCTGTCCAATCACGCCAGAATTGCTCGAGAACTATGACGTTGCCCACCACATCTTTCTCGAGGTGGCGTCACTGGCATGCCGTGATGCCGGCATGGATCCCTTCGCGATGCCCGCCGATCGTCGCACCGGTGTCTACGTGGGCCACACTGGTGGCAGCACAAGGATCGGCGACATCGTCTACTCCACCGGGATTGACGAGACGGCGGCACTCCTTTCCGAGGTCGACGCGGCTCGGGCAATCCTTGGTGGGGACGTGGACGCTGTCAGTGCCGAGGTGACCGCGGCCGTCAGGAAGCGGTATCCCGGCCGGAAGCAGGGCCAGAATCTCGATCTCGGGGCGATCGGCGCCGCCAAGATCGTGCAGGAGGCGCTCAAACTCGACGGACCCTTTCTCGTGGTGGATGCCGCCTGCGCCTCGTCGTTGCAGGCGATGGCGATCGGTGCCCGGGCGCTCTTGCAGGGAGGCATCGACCAAGCCGTCGTCGGCGGAGCCTCCTACTGCAAGTCTGACAGCCTCGTGCTTTTTTCGGCGGCCCAGTCGGTGAGCAATGCCGGCTCGTGCCCGTTCGGCGAGGCCGCCGACGGCCTGATTACGGCCGAGGGCTACGTGGCGCTCGTCATCAAGACGCTCTCCCGCGCGATCGCCGATGGTGACCGCATTCGGGCGGTGATCCGCGGACTGGGGGTGGCCAGCGACGGCAAGGGAAAGAGCCTCTGGGCGCCCCGGCAGGAGGGGCAAGTCCTGGCGGTCGAGCGGGCCTACCCCGACGCCGCCGATATTGGCCGCATCGAGTACATCGAGGCCCACGCCACGAGCACGCAGGTGGGGGATGCCACCGAACTCGGCGCGCTGTCGCGTCTGATGACGAAGCACCTTCCTGCCGGGGCACAGATCCCGATCGGCAGCGTGAAGGCCAACATCGGCCACACACTCGAGACCGCCGGCATTGCCAGCCTCGTGAAGGTGGTGCTGGCGATGGAGCACGGCCTGATTCCGCCTGGCTCGACCTGTGACGAATTGAATCGGGAATTCGACTGGCAGAACGGCCCGTTCACGGTGCCGAAGACACCGCTGCCGTGGCCGGCCCATGCCGACGGCTCGCCGCGCTGTGCGGCCGTGAACGCCTTCGGCATCGGCGGCCTCAACGTGCACGTCTCCCTCGCCGAACATGCCAGAACAACGGCTCCCAAGACGCGACCGTCCGTCGCAAGGCCCATCGATGATGCCGCCGCCGACGCGATTGCCATCGTTGGTTCAGGCTGCGTGCTTCCCGGCGCGCTCACGCTCGACTCCTTCTTCGATCTGCTCGGCCGCGGCGAGACCGCCATCGGTCAGGTTCCCGCCGATCGTTGGAATGCCGAGCGGGTCTTCGATCCATCGGTGCCGCAGGCCTGGCACACCACGTCGGACGTCGGTGGGTTCGTTCGCGACTTCAACTATGACTGGCGCCGTCACAAGGTGCCGCCCAAGCAGATTGCCGCCGCCAATCCGCTCCAGTTCATGCTGCTCGAGGCCGCCGACGCGGCCATCGCCGATGCGGGCGGTCTGGAAGCTGGCCTCGACCGCACCCGCACGGGTGTCGTGGTGGGCACGCTCTTTGGCGGTGACTTCGCCAACCAGTTGCAGCAGGGTCTGAGGCTCCCGGAGACGGGGGTGTACCTGCGGGCGGCGCTGGCTCGGCGCGGCGTATCCCCGGCCGACAGTGACCGGATCGTCAATCTCTACGAGAAGAAGCTTTTGGAAAGGTTGCCTGCGCTGATCGACGAGACGGGCAGCTTCACGAGCAGCACGCTCGCCAGTCGGCTGACGAAGACGTTTGACCTCATGGGCGGGGCGCTCGCGCTCGATTCGGGTGACTGCTCGAGTCTCTCGGCGATTTCGGCGGCTGTCGACATGCTTCGCGAGCGGACCTGCGATGCCGTGCTCTGCGCGGCGGGGGAACGCTGCATGGACCTGATGGCCTATGAGGGTCGTTCACTCGGCGGCTTCCTGTCGGAGCGGCCGACCTCGGTGCTCAATGGCGCGACGCGCGGAGGCGATGTGCCTGGCGAGGGCGCCGTGGTGCTCGTCCTCAAACGCCTTGCCGATGCCCGCGCAGCCGGCAACAGGATCCGCGGCGTGATCCGCGGCGTGGCTGTGGGTTCGGGCCGCACGGGCTCTGAGGC
>CANHYS010000423.1 GCA_947464585.1 Planctomycetaceae bacterium
ACGCTCTCGCCAAACGGATCGACATCGATGACGACGTAGCCAAAACGCCTTCCGCCCTTGCGGACCAGCAGTTTGTTGTCGTGCTGGCCGGCGACAAACAGGGCTCTCCGTCCTTCGACGTGGGAGGGGCCGAGAAACTCGAGATACACGCTGAGTGGCTGCGTCTCCTGCCCACCCGCATAGGTTTGTTCACGGACGCGCATGTCGATGAAGTAGTAGTCCTGCAGCTCGCCTTCGATCCGCTCACGCTTCGTGACTCGGCACGTGAAGTCGCGCACGGTCTGCTGCAGGTAGGCACGCTCTTCGTGGGCGAATTTCAACACCCGAGTGAGTGGATGGTCGGCCACCGGCCGCGGGCCGGCAACGGCCGGCCGAAAGGCCTCGGCTGAAGTGGCGGAAGCCGGGGTGGAGGAAGCAGGCGTGGTGGCGACGGTGCCAGCCTGTTGGGCGTGAACGCGCTGGAGTCCAACAACAGAACCGCTGAGCGTTAGCAACGCCGCCACGCCTGTGCCAAGCCATCGACGGGACATGACATGATCCTTCGAGCAGGGGCCTCCCACGACCTCATCATACCAGTCGGCAGTCGGGCTCCTAGCAAAATCGTAACCCCTGAGAGCCCCCCGGCGGCCGCATAACCTGCCTGGTCGGCCCATCCCTCGCCGGCATCCCGGGCGAACAGGGCTCGCCAGTGGCGGCATCGACGACCACATCAACATCACTCGTCGATCGGGGCACGCCGGCGGGAGGGCTTGCGGGTCACTGTCCTGCCGCCGCGACGATCGCCTCCGCGACAGTCTTTTGTCCCTGTGGCTGTTTTCCCTTGAACTGCCCGTCCGCAGTTCCCGTGGGCCATGTCGCAGGGTCGCCGTAGAGCCCGTCGTCGCCGTACTGCTTCTGCAGACGTCCGATCTCGGATTTGAGTTCGGCGAATACCCGCGCGACCCCGGGGCTCTCGGCCTCGGCCTCGTCGAACAGGAGGTTGTGCTGCTCCAAGGGATCACGCACGAGGTCATACAGTTCCCAGGCGTCCTTTTTCCAGTAGTGGATCAACTTGTGCGTTGCCGTGCGGACGCCGTAGTGGGCCCGCGTGTTGTGGTGTCCGGGGTCGTGGTAGTAGCGGTAGTAAACGCTCGTGCGCCAGTCGGCCGGCCGCTCGCCGCGGAGGAGCGGGGCAAGGCTCCGCCCCTGCATCGACTCGGGAACCGGCAGGCCGGCAAGGTCGAGGATCGTGGGTGCCAGATCGATGTTCGCGACGAACTCTTCCGGTGTCAGCCCCGCCTTGATGCCTGGCCCCCGGGCAATGAGGGGCACCCGCAACCCGGGCTCATACATGAACCGCTTGTCGTAGAGTCCGAGATCACCGAGGTACCAGCCGTTGTCGGTCGTGTAGATCACGATCGTCCGGTCGGCCAGACCTGCGTTGTCGAGCCAGTCGAGCACCCTTCCTACTCCGTCATCGACGCCCTGCACGCAGGCGAGGTAGTCACGCATGAACCGCCGATATTTCCAGCGGACGAGATCCGCACCGGCGAGCATTTTTCCGTCGACCTCCAGCTGCATCGGCTTTTCGGCCATCCAACGAGCGACTTCCTCCTTCGAGAGTCCTGCCGGTGGTTCGAGTTTGAGGTCGCGGCGGGTCAGGTCCCGGGCGATCGTCTGCTCGTTCTCGGGAAGTGCGGCCGGCCGCGTGGCGTAGTCGTCGAACAGCGTGGCCGGCTCGGGGAACTCCGCGTCTGCGAATTTCCGTCGGTTCGCCTCGTCGGGCTGCCAGCCGCGGTGGGGCGCCTTCTGGTGCAGCATGAGGAAAAAGGGCTTGTCGGCCGGTCGTGTCTTCAGAAACTCCAGTCCGAGGTCGGTCGTGACGGCCGTGCAGTGGCCCTCGATCGACAGCTTTCCACGCGGCACGAGGAACGTGGGATTCCGGTAGTCGCCCTGCCCCGGGAGAACGATCCAGCGGTCGAATCCGGTCGGGTCGCTGCCCAGATGCCACTTGCCCACGATCCCCGTGTGGTATCCGCCCGCCTGCATCCGCTTGGCAAGGTGGTCGCGCTCCCCGTCGAAGCTGTTGAACACCGGCACGCCGTTCTTGTGGGAGTATTGGCCGGTCAGCAGCGTGGCGCGACTGGGCGTGCAGATCGAGTTGGTGACGAACGAATTGAGAAACCTCGCCCCCTGCGCTGCCAGCCGGTCGAGGTGGGGCGTCTGGTTGACCTTCGAGCCATAGGCCGAGATCGCGTGCTGCGCGTGGTCGTCGGTGAAGATGAAAAGGATGTTGGGCCGCGAGGGTGATTCAGCGGCCGCGGCTCCAGCCGACACGACACAAAGGCAGAGAAAGAAGGCGAGGCCTCGGATCACGTACGGGCTCCTGGAGGAAAGGTTCGTCGCGCGGGCCGTGAAACGCGTGTCGAGTTACTCGTGAGACTGTTCCGATTCTGGCAGACGGTAGCCCCAATAGCCGATCGCCACAGGTATCAGCTCGGCAAGCGTATCGATCACGAGAATACCTCACAGGACGCCTTGTTCATCCTAGGAATATCGAGCGGGGCTGCTGCAGGTTTTCTGCAGCGATCCGCCCGGCAGGCCATCGGCCACTGGCAAAAGTGCCGTCCGCTGGGCTATCCTTCATCCACCTATCAACTCACAGGGGAAAACCATGGGCTTCCATCAGACCGCAAAGCATCGCGCCGGCAAGCATTCCCATCACCAGATCGGGCTCGTCCGCGGGCAGTTCGGCGACATCCCTGAAGACAACTGGCTCGACTTCCTGGCAGCAAGCGGCTTCGACGGCTGGGAGGAGGCCGCCTGGGAACTCGACCTCGCCCAGTGCGACACCGACGCGGGCGCCGAGGCTTACGCCAAGTCGCGGGTCGCGAAGGCGAAGAGCCGCGGCCTCGAAATCTTCACCGTGGCCACGCACCTGCAGGGGCAGTCGCTCGGCGACGAGCCATCGGCGAAGACGCTGCAGTTCATCGGCGGCGAGCCGGTGAAGGCCTACGTCGCCTGGCGGAAGGCCGGCAACGAGCCGCCACGAACCAACCCCTACTTCGTGCCCGATGACGTCGGGAAGATGATCCATGACAAGGCCCGCGCCGACCTCGTCCGCTCCGTCCGTCTGGCCCACTATCTCGGCAAACTCCAGGACCGCAAGGTCGCCGTGCCGGGATTCGTCGGCTCTCCCGCCAACTGCTGGAGCCACTGGTTCGAGTTTCCGCCGCGGCCGCGCGCGATCGGCGGCTGCCCGATCCCCGAAGTGCTCGACGTGAGCCTCGAACTGCTCGTCGAGCGGTTCGCGCCGGTCTTCGACGCCTGCCGGAAGTATGGGGTGACCTTCGACCTCGAGTGCCATCCGGGCGAGCGGTCGATGGGCGACATCGAGTCGGCCGGCGACTACCTCAGGTTTCTCGGCAATGCCGGCTACGGCACCGACGTCGTCGGCTTCAACCTCGATCCCAGCCACATGGTCTGGCAGGGAGTCTGCCC
>CANHYS010000424.1 GCA_947464585.1 Planctomycetaceae bacterium
CAAGCGTGACCGCGTGGACGGCATGGCCCGCGACCGGATTTGGTATGCCTTCGCCCGTCAGGGGATTGAGATTCCGGTGGCCACGCAGCAGATCCGGATCACCCAGCTGCCGCCGCCCGTCGTCGAGTCGGAGGAGACGGCCGTCGAGCGGCGTGTCAGCAGCCTGCAACGGATCGGCATGCTCGGCCCGCTCACACCGGAGCAGATTGGCCGGCTGGCGGAGGAGAACGTCGAGCGGGTCTATGCAGCCGGTGAACCGGTGATTCGCCAGGGGGATCCAGGCGACAGCCTGTTCGTGATCGTGAGCGGTCGCGTCGAGGTCACGGTCGTTCAGGAAGGGGCACCGCCCGTACGGCTGGCCACGCTCGAGGAGGGGGACTATTTCGGTGAAATGTCGCTCATGACAGGTGCCCCGCGGTCGGCCACGGTCGCCGCCCTCGTCGAAACCCGGCTGCTGGAGGTAGGGAAGGACTCGTTTCGGAGGATTCTCGCGGCCCAGCCCAACCTCGTGGAACAGCTCGGGGCGGCCTTGCAGGTGCGGCAGAGCGAGCGGGCGCAGGCCATGGCATCGGTCGATCGGGCCAGCCCGGAGTCGCAGGACGTCTTCCAGTGGATCCGCGATTTTTTCTCCATGTGAGCCTCGCGGTCGTCAGTTATTCTCTTCGGCCAGCCATCAGCGACCGCCAACAAAACCATCGATCTTATGCGCATCGAACTGCTGAACTCGTCCACTCCCCCATCTGACCTGCAGTTTCTCGTGTCGTTTCTTGTCAACGACGAGGTGGCGATCGACGCCGGGGCGCTCGGCATTCTTGCCGACCTGCGTCGGCAGCAGATGGTGAAGCACGTTTTCATCACCCACGAACACATGGACCACATCGCGACGCTGCCGATTTTCCTGGAAAACGTCTACGAGCCGGGGCCGGACTGCGTGGAGTTGCTGGCGTCGCGAGAGGTGCTCGGCTTTCTCCACGACGACATGTTCAACGGCCGGGTGTGGCCGGATTTCATCGACTTGTCGCGGCCCAGCGATGCCTTTTTGAGGACGACGGCGATCGAGCCGCTGCGGCCGATCACCCGTGCCGGCCTCACCATCACTCCCGTGCCGGTGTCGCACGGAGTTGATACCACTGGGCTGGTCGTCGATGACGGCCGGACCGCGGTCGCCTTCCCCTCCGACACCGGACCCACCAAATGCTTTTGGGAGCATCTCGCCTCGCTCGACAGGCTCAAGGCCGTCTTTTTGGAGGCGAGTTTCCCGCGGTCGCTCGCCGAATTGGCCACCATCACCGGACATCTCAGCACCGCCACCTTCGCCGATGAGATCGGGAAGCTGCCGCGGCAGGTCCGCTGGATCGTGGTGCACCGCAAGGCTCGGTATGCGGCCCAGATCGCCGCAGAACTCGAGAGCCTCGGGCTGGCCAACGTGGAGTTGGTCCGGCCCGGTCACGTCTACGAACTGTAGCGGTTGTCAGACCGGGGCTTTCTGCCGCGAGACCTTCCGCCGCTCGTGCTCGGAGAGCAGGATCTTGCGGAGGCGTATGACGGCCGGCGTGACCTCCACCAGTTCGTCCTCCTCGATGTATTCGAGCGCCTCCTCCAGTGACATCCGCCGGGGAGGCTTCAAGAGAATGTTGCGGTCGCTGCCGCTGGCCCGCATGTTCGTGAGCTTCTTCTCCTTCGTGGGATTGACGACCATGTCGTCGCTTCGGGCGTTCTCGCCACAGATCATCCCTTCGTAGACCTCGTCGCCCGGCTCGATGAAGAGATCGGCCCGCTCCTGAAGACCGTCGAGCCCGAAGGCCACCGCCTTGCCGGGAAGCATCGACACGAGCACACCGTTGGCCCGCCCCGACACATCCCCTTCGAGTTCCCGCCAGGCTTCGAAGCGGTGGTGCATGATGGCCGTGCCCTGCGTGGCGTTGAGCACGCGGGTGCGCAGGCCGATCAGGCCACGGGCAGGGATCGAGAACACGGCGTGGGCAAACTCGCCTCGCGAGCCCATGTGCACCAGTTGACCGCGGCGTGAGCCGGTGAGTTCCATCACCGGGCCGAGCTTGTCGTGCGGCACCTCGACGACGAGGGTCTCAAAGGGCTCGAGCGTCTTATTGTCCTCCTTGCGAAGGATGACGCGGGGCTTGCCGACGGATAGCTCGTAGCCCTCGCGCCGCATCGTCTCGATCAGCACGGAGAGATGCAGCAGGCCGCGGCCCGAGACGGAGAACTGCTCCGTGCCCTCGATTGGATCGACCCGCAGGGCGACGTTTCGTTCCAGCTCCTTCGCGAGCCGGTCGCGGAGATGCCGGGTGGTGAGGAACTTGCCCGACTTCCCCACCAGCGGCGAGGTGTTGATCCCAAAGACCATGCTCAGGGTCGGCTCGTCGACCGAAAGCCGTGGCAGTGGCCGTGGGTCTTCCGCGGAGCAGATCGTGTCGCCGATCTCCACGTCTTCGATTCCGCTGACGGCGGCGATGTCGCCGGCGGTCGCCTCCTCGACGTCGACGCGGCCCAGTTTGTCGAACACCTGCAGCCCCAGCACTTTCGCATTCACCAGGCCGGCAGCGGCGGTCGATCGCATGACGGAAGCACCCTTGGTGAGCTTGCCCGACTCGATCCTGCCGATGGCGATCCGGCCCACGTAGTCGGACCAGCCGAGCGTGGTCACAAGCATCCGCAAGGGAGCGTCTCTATCCACGGCCGGACCTGGGATCTTCTCGAGGACGAGGTCGAGCAGCGCCTCCATCGTGCCTTCCCGCACAGCCGGATCGTGCGACGCGAAGCCGTGACGGCTCGAGGCGTAGACGAACGGAAAGTCGGCGAGGTCGTCGTCGGCGCCCAGTTCGAGGAACAGCCCGAGGATCTCGTCGAGCACCTCAAGCGGTCGGGCGTCGGGGCGGTCGATCTTGTTGACCACCACGACGGGGCGGAGCCGGCTCTCCAGAGCCTTGCCGAGCACGAAGCGGGTCTGCGGCATCGGGCCTTCAGCTGCATCAACGAGCACCAAAGCCCCGTCCGCCATGCGGAGCACCCGCTCCACCTCGCCGCCGAAGTCGGCGTGGCCAGGCGTGTCGATGAGGTTGATCTTCACGCCCTTCCATTCGACGGCGATGTTCTTGGCGAGGATCGTGATGCCACGCTCCTTTTCCAAGTCGTTGGAGTCGAGAATCCGCTCCCCGGAAAGCTGGCTGGCCCGGAACTGCCCACTCTGGCGTAGGAGACAATCGACGAGCGTGGTCTTGCCATGGTCGACGTGGGCGATGATGGCGACATTGCGAATGTCGCTGCGGCGGTAGCCATCGGCGGCGGGCAGGCCGTGGGAGGGAGACGCGGGGACGCTGGCAGAAGACATGGAGAATCCGGTGCTTGGAGGGCGGGGATGAGCGGGGAGGGTGTCAGCCGCGAAGTCTGCAGGCGGCTGCCAAGGGGGAAACAGCCGATTATTCAGCATCGCCGCAGTGTTGCATAGAGGCGA
>CANHYS010000425.1 GCA_947464585.1 Planctomycetaceae bacterium
ACCGTGGCGCTTCCGAAACTCACCATGTAGTTGTTGCCGCCGTAGGTCGAGCCGTTGCAGGTGTTCACCGTCGGTGCCGGATCACTCGGACACAACAGCATCGGTATCGGCGTCGCGAACAGCGTTGCAAACTGCGCCGCGGGCACCTGGCTGTTGAACGAGCCGGTGAAGGGAGTGGCTTTGAAATCAAGCTGACTGCTGATCGCCGACTCCTCGGCATACGGCAGGAGCCGGGCGTGTAGCGACCAGCCTGCCGTGCTGCTGGTCCGCGCGTCGGTCTGCGGGAAGCAGCCTCGGGCACTCTCGAAATTGAAGAGTGCCAGTCCGAACTGCCGGAGGTTGTTGGTGCAGCTCGTTCGCCGAGCCGACTCTCGTGCCGACTGCACGGCCGGGAGCAGGAGGCCGATGAGCGTGCCGATGATGGCGATCACCACCAGCAGTTCGACGAGCGTGAATGCATATCGATTCTTTGGCACGGGCCCGCGGCCCGCGCGATTGCGGATAGTCATGCTAAAAATCCTTCTCTGCTCGCACGTGAGGCAGAGGCACCGCGCATGGAATTGACACAGTGCCTGCCGATGAATCTCTTTCCGTCAGCGCGCACCATGCGACGCTGAAACGGAACACAACGTGGACCCGCAGCCGAAGAGGCGGGCTGGATCCAGAATCGGGATCACGCCGCGCAGGGCTGCGACAGAGATCAGGCCACGCGGGGCGGCGGCGATGCCGGAGAGGCAGCCAACGATTCGCCCGCTTCATCGCCGGGCGTGCACACGTCGAGCACGTGCATCACAAGAGACACCTCGAGCCGCGGCGGCGGCAATGCCGCCCCTGCCGCGAACCACTCCGCGACGATGCCGCCGCAGGCCAGCATGGCACGCAGCGTCACCGACCGTGACTGCGGCTCCGCAGGCTCGTCCGCAGGAGGAACTTTTTCGGTTGTTGCTTTTTCGGACGTTGACGGCGTGGCCACCAGCGACGCGTCGACACAGCAGAGATCGTTGTCGTCGATACCAGCGATCGCGGACTGCTTGCTCGTGCAGCACGACGCCTCGACCACCGGAGCCTTGGTCGAGCAGCACGACGACTTTGTGGCCTTCGCCGCCAGGTGACTGCTGCTAGCCACCCGCTGTTCGAGCGCCGTGAGCACCGCCGGCTCGACGCGATGAGCCTTGGCCCAGGCAAGCGTCTCGGCCGGCGTGTTGCAGCAGCAACTGGTGAAGCACTGCTCGGCCGTGGCGCAGCCGCAGGGCTTGTCCATGCAGGGAAAGGGCCGCGAGCGATCCTTGCCGGCCAGCCGCTTCGCAGCGGGCGTGACGACCCCAAGAGACATGGAGCCAAGCGGCAACGGCAGCCCAGAGGCTACGAGTGTGTAGCCAAGAATCGCCAGCCAGGTCGTGATCCGACGAAGCGGTGCGCGGGGTTGCATAATGAGAGGATAACCTCTGAAAGGAGGAAGGCAAACAAAATCGATAACGCGGGGGCAAGCGATGCGGACCAATCGCGGTGGCCAGAATCCCCCGGCTCACGCCGGGGGCTTGTATGGGACTCTCCCCATAAAAGCCCTGAGCGCAAGCGACGGGATCGCGGAGTCATGCCAGTTTCGGTGGCCAGATCCCCCGGCTCACGCCGGGGGCTTGTATGGGACTCTCCCCATAAAAGCCCGAAGCGCAAGCGACGGGATCCGCGACGGACGCCGCTCACAAGCTCTTGAGCACCTGCACCGCCTCCGCGAGTTCGCCGGCACCGCCACGGGTGTCGGCCGGCTCGACGCCAATCCACCCGCGATAGCCCCGCTCCTCGAGCGTGCCGAAGTCACTCGCAAGGTCGACGTGGCCGGTGCCGAGCGCAGCCGCGCGACCGCGGCCCGCAAAGCTGCCAGCCACCGCGTCGGTGGCATGCACGTAGCCGATGTGCCCCGAGAGCTTCTCGATCGCCTCGGCCGGATCGTGCCGATGCACCAACAGCGCGCCGGTCACGACGTCGCAGGTGAGCGATCCCTCCGGCAGGCTGGCGATCACCCGCACGAGGTCGTCGGGTGCCGCGAGTCCCGCTTCTGCGCAGAGCGTGGCGCCCACGCGATGGCCCCAGCTGCCAAGGTCAGTGAGCACGTCGACGAGCAGTCGCCACCGCGGGTCGGGCTCCGCATCCGCGTCCGCTGCCGCAGGCGGCACGTCGCCGATATGGTTGAGCACGACATGGGCACCAAGGTCGTGCGCGAGTTCGATTGCCCGCTTCGTCGCGGCGATCCTCGCCTCCAGCCGGTCGGCATCGGCATAGCCACCGCGTGTGCGAAACGCCACGGCCGACACCACGAGCCCCTCATCATCGAGCCACTTGCGGATCTGCCGGAGGCCCGTCTGCGACACCTGCTCCGGATCGAGCCCGCCCCGCGCGTCGATCTCCACGCCGCGGACCCCGAGATCCCGAGCCCGCTTGAGGGCAGTCCGCAGGTCGGGGGAAAGGGCCGCGGTGGCAACGGCGAGACGGGATGTGTCCATGCGTCTGAAAGGATCCTGTGTGTGTCGCGGTCCGCGAGGCAAGCCGCATGATTGTAGTGTGGGCAGAACCTGCCTTGCTTGCGCTGCAGGCTTGGATGGACAATGCAACGGCATACGCCCACGACGATCCGCACGACCAGCCCTTCATGACCATCCATCGAGGAGCCTTCCCGGCATGCCCACGATCGCACAGGTGACCGAGTCGCTCGAATACATCGCGCCGTTGCGACTGGCCGCCGAATGGGATTCGGTCGGCCTGCTGGTCGGCTCCGGGCGTCCGCAGATCGCCCGCGTGATGACCTGTCTGTCGCTCACGCCCGACGTGGCCGCCGAGGCGGTCCGCGAACAGGCCGACATGGTGGTCACGCACCATCCCCTGCCCTTTCGGCCCGTTCCGCGGATCACCGCCGACACCTCCACTGGCCGCGTCCTTCTCGATCTGATCCACGCCGGCATCGCCGTCTGGAGTTCGCACACGGCCTGGGACTCAGCCGCCGGCGGCATCAACGATCAGCTCGCCGCCCTGCTGGGGCTGGATCACGTGGCGCCCATCGAGCCCGACACGATCCATCCTCTGGCCGGCTTCGGCCGGGCGGGCACGGCTCCCGCCGGCTGGTCGGTCGCCCAACTGTCCAGTCACATCGCGGGCCGGTTGCGAGTGAAGGGTGTGCAGGTGGTGGGCATTCCAGACCACCCAGCCGGCCGCGTCGGCATCGTCTGCGGCAGTGGCGGCGAATCGCTGGCGGCCGTGATCCAGGCGGGCTGCACAACCTTCCTGACCGGCGAGATCAAGCTCCATCAGTCCCTCGAGGCGCGGGCCTGCGGCTTGGCGGTGATCGCGGTGGGGCACCATGCCAGCGAGCGATTTTCAATGGAGGTGCTCGCCGGGCGATTGGCCGAGGCGGTGCCCGGCCTCTCCTGCTGGGCCAGCCGCGACGAGGCCGACCCGCT
>CANHYS010000426.1 GCA_947464585.1 Planctomycetaceae bacterium
GCCAAGGCCGACCCGCCCGATACCCCGCGGTGCGTGCGACTCGCGGTCACTCCGGAAACCAGGCAGGTGCAGCAACTCGAGGCCGGCGGCCGGCAGCTCGTCGCCATCGCACACTTCTCCGACGGGTCGTCCCGCGACGTCACCCATCTTGCCGCGTATGAGAGTTCCCGCGTAGGCGTCGCCACGGTCGACGCCCATGGGTGGACGACGCCGCACCGACGGGGCGAGGCGGTGATCCTCGTCCGCTATCTCGAGCACATCACGCCGGTGCCCCTCATGTTCATCGAAGATGTGCCCGGGTTCGCCTGGAAGGCGCCGCCGGAGGTCAACGTCATCGACAAGCTCGTCAACGAGAAATTGCGGGAGCTTCGCTACCTCCCCGCCGAGCCATGCACCGACGCGGAGTTTTTGCGACGCGCCTCGCTCGACATCGCAGGTGCCCTGCCGCAGGTGCGCGAGACCGAGGCATTCCTGGCCGACACGTCCGCCGACAAGCGGGCCACACTCATCGATCAGCTGCTCACTCGAGACGAATACGCACGCTTCTGGGCGCTCAAATGGGGAGACCTGCTTCGCGTGACGAAAAAGCACGCCGGCGAGGAGGGCGTTCACAAGTATCACCGCTGGATCGAGGACTCCTTCCGACGCAACGAGCCGCACGACGCGTTTGCCAGACAGCTGCTGCTGGGATCGGGCAGCACGCTCGCCAATCCACCGGCGAATTTCTATCGCACCGTCACCACGACGGAGGAGACCGTCGAGACCGTGTCACAGGTCTTTCTCGGTGTGCGGCTGCAGTGTGCGAAGTGCCACAACCATCCCTTCGACCATTGGACGCAGGACAACTACTACGGCATGGCCGCGTTCTTCGACCGCGTGAAGACAAGAAAGACCGAGCAGCCCGGCGAGACGATCGTCTACGCCGCCGACAGCGGTGAGACGAAGCAGCCCCGCACCGGCAAGGCCATGAAGCCCTGGCTCCCGACTGGCGAGGTCGACGCGGATGCCGCGGGCGACCGACGGACTGCGTTCACCGACTGGCTCGTGTCGCCCGGCAACCCGTTTTTCGCGAGGGTCGAGGCAAACCGGATCTGGAGCCAGTTCTTCGCCCGCGGCATAGTCGATCCCGTCGACGAGTTCCGCGACTCAAACCCACCAAGCAACGCGGCACTGCTCGATGCGCTCGCCAGGGAGTTTGCCGACGGCGGGTTCGATCGGAAGCGGCTCATTCGGATGATCTGCACAAGCCAGACCTACCAGGCGAGCTGTCGCACCAGCCCGCTGAACAGGGACGACGTGATCTATTTCTCACACCAGCAGCCGAGGCTTCTCGGGGCGGAGCAGTTGCTCGACGCGATCGACCAGGTGACGGGGGTCGAGCAGTCCTACGGCACGCTGCCGTCAGGCACCCGCGCGGTGGAACTGCCCGGTCCCGACCTCGTGAAGGTGGACTTCCTCAAGACGTTTGGAAAGCCGCAGCGTGGCACGGTCTGCGCCTGCGAACGGGCCGATGATTCGAGCCTCGGTATGGCGATCGAGCTGATCAACGGGCGGCTGGTGAACGAGAAGGTGGCGAGCCCGACGAACCGCATCCGGCCTGCCGTCGCCGCCGGCCGGCCGGTCGAAGCGATCGTCCGCGAACTCTATCTCGCCGCACTGTGCCGGTTTCCCACGGAGGAGGAACTGCAGGCCGCCATGGCCCGGTGTCAGAATGCCAAGGACCCGGTCAGTGGTCTCGAAGACGTCTGCTGGGCACTGCTCAACACCGATGAGTTCGTGTTCCAGCACTAGCACTGGCCTTGTCAGGAGTCACCATGAAACCGGTCGGCAGTTCTGCTCGCAGCTGCGTGCTGGCCCTGATCGCCTGGGGGGCGATGCGTGCGCTGACGTGTGCCGCTGAGCCGGTCAGCTTCAAGAGCGATGTCGCGTCCATTCTCGTGGACAACTGCATCGCCTGCCATGGACCAAAGAAGGCCGAAGGTGGGTATCGACTCGACTCGTTCGAACAGCTGCGGCGGCCGGGAGACTCGGGCGCGGAGCCGATCATCGCTGGGGCCGCTCCCGGCGGTGAGATCCTGCGGAGGCTCGCCACGAGCGACCCAGACGAGCGGATGCCCCCGGACTCGAATCCACTGCCAGTCGCCGCGATCGAGGCGATCCGCGGCTGGGTCGCCTCGGGCGCGGCGTTCGACGGCGGCAAGCCTTCCGAGTCGCTGCAGATGGTCATGCCGCCGCGCACGCATGCGGCGTCGCCCAAGGCCTATTCCCACGCCATCCCCGTCTCCTCGCTGACCTTCACGCCCGATGGCCGACAGGTGGTGGTCGGCGGCTATCACGAATTGCTCGTCTTCGATGCCGGCGAAGGAAAGCTCCTGAAGCGGATCGGCAACCTTGGTCAACGGATTTTCGCGATCACCTTCCTGGCAGACGGCAGGACGATCGCCGTGGCCAGCGGGGAACCGGGCCGCGATGGCGACGTGCGACTGGTCGATTTTGAGCAAGGGCTCGTGACCAACGTGTTCGCCCGCGCCGTCGATGTCGTCCTCGATCTCGCACCTCGTCCCAAGAGCGACCAGGTGGCGGTGGCGTCGGCCGATGGAATCGTCCGCATCATCGATACTGCGAGCGGTGCGGAGGTGCGGGCGATCGCCAGTCATGCCGACTGGGTGAACGCCGTGGCCTGGAGCGACGACGGCACAAAGCTGGCGTCCGCAAGCCGCGACCGATCGGTCAAAGTCTATGATGCCGACTCCGGCGACCTGCTTGCCAACTACCAGGATCACGGCGAACCCGTACGGGGCGTTGTCTTCACGGCCGATGGCAAGCAGGTGCTGTCCATCGGAGCCGATAAGAAACTCCACCGCTGGGACATCGAGACCATGAAGAAAGTCGCCGGAGTCGATCTGCAGGGGGAGGGATACAAGCTCGTCCGCAGCGCCGATACCGTCTCCGTCGCCAGCACCGACAGACTGCTGCGGTCGATCGACCTCGCGAAGAACGCGGTCGCGCTGACCTTCAAGGGGCACGCGGACTGGCCTGTCGCCATCGCGGTGCACCCGGCCAGCGGCAGGATCGCCAGCGGCGCGCTCGACGGCGAGGTGCGGGTGTGGAACAGCGGCGACGGCAGCCTCGTGAAGTCGTGGATCGCGAGACCCTGAGCATCCGACGAGGGTGGCGCGTTACAGGATCGCCTCGATCGGCCGCCCCTTCGAGATCACCAGCGGCCGGCCGAACCGATCGTGCAGTTCCGTGGAAGGTGCAAACCCGAGGCAGTGGTGGATCGTCGCGGTGAGGTCCTGCGGCTCGACGCGGCCCTCGAGCGGAAAGCCGCCCTGCCGGTCCGACTTCCCGTAAACCACACCACCCTTCACGCCACCGCCTGCCAATGCGACGGAGAAGACGTGCCCCCAGTGATCGCGGCCGCCGGCAGGGTTGATCTTCGGCGACCGACC
>CANHYS010000427.1 GCA_947464585.1 Planctomycetaceae bacterium
CGGATGGGGTCGGCTCGTCGCGCCGTCGCCCGATGCCGTCGCCGAGCCCCGCGGTGCACGGGGCTGGACGGTGCCCGTCGCCCTTCTCGACGGCTGCATCGTGGCCTGTGCCGTCTACTCCTACATCCTCTGCGGTCGTCGCGTCGAGGTTCCCGTGTCCTTCGAGCGGTTGCGGGTGGCGGCACAGCCACGTGGTGGGGAGAAGTGCACGGCTCGGATGCTGTTCCGGTCGCAGGACGCCCGGGAGAGCGTGTATGACCTCGTGCTCTTCGGCGACGACAATCGTGCGATCCTCGCGATCGACGGCCTCCATCTGATCGTGATGGGCTCGGAGAGGAGCCGGCAAGCATGATCGCCTGGCAATTCGCTGAGGAACTGCCTCTTGGTCGTGTTCGTCGTGGGATGCGGATCGGCCCCTGGTCGGCCGACGTCCTGTGCGACAGGCTCCTCGCCGGCATCGCCCCGCATTCGGGCTTAGGGATGCGGCTCGCCGAGGATCTCCTCTGCCTGAGCTGGGGACTGGACGCAGGCAGCGTGCGAGTGGCGAACCTGGTGCCGTCGGGAAGGCCGGTGGCAACCGTCGCAGGTGCACCAGCCCCCTGTGTCGTGTCCATATCCCACATACGTGGTCTGGCAGCTGCCATCGTGTCCGAAACTGCCTGTGTCGGAATCGATATTGTCGACCCTGCGGATGCGGGGCGATCCCTCGACGTCTGGTTCACGCCCGACGAACTGGCCCTCCTGCCCGACGATCACGGATTGCTCCGCGCGATTCTCTGGGCCGCGAAGGAGGCCGCCTACAAGGCGGCGCGGCTCGATACGGAGTTTCGGCCGCGGAGGGTGGTGATCGAGAGCCTGTCGGCCAACGCATTCGAATGGCGTGTGCGGGATGGCCACGCCGAGGTCGTTGGCGAGGGCTGTTTTGCCACGGTAGGCCGGTACGTGGTCGCCATCGCAGCGACACCGTTCAGGGCAGCCGGAGGCAGTGTGCCGTGCGACGCCGCTGATCCATTGACTGCAACCCCGCGTTTGAACCAAGGAGTGCCAGCATGATCGATCTCACCGGAAAGGTCGCCCTCGTCACCGGCTCGAGCCGTGGCATCGGCCGGGCCTGTGCCCTTCGCCTCGCTGAGGCGGGCGCCGACATCGTCGTCAACTACGTCACCAGCGGCCGCGAAGCCGACGAAGTCGCCGCACAGATCGCCGCCATGGGCCGCAACGTCGCCTGCGTGCGGGCCGACGTCGGCCAGGAGGAAGACGTCGACGACATGATCGCCTTCATCAAGCAGGAATTCGGCCGGCTCGACATCCTCGTCCACAACGCGGCCACCGGCGGGTTCCGTCCATTGGCCGCCACCACGCAGCGGCACTTCGACGCGGCGATGCACACGAACGTTTTGTCGTTTGTCTATCTGCTGAAGGCCGCAGCGCCTTTGCTCGAGTTGGCCCCGGGGCGCGGGAAGGCGGTCGTGCTTTCCAGCCACGGCACACACATGGCGCTCCCGATGTATGGCCTGATCGGTGGATCGAAGGCGGCGCTCACGTCGCTCGCGCGGCACTGGGCGCTCGAATTGGGTGATCGCGGCGTGAACGTCAACGTGGTCGAGGCAGGCCTCGTGGAGACCGACTCAACCAAGCGGCTTCCCGGCGCGGCCGAGATGTTCGCCGGCCGCCAGCACAAGACGATGATGGGCGAACGAATGCTCGAGGCGGCCGACGTGGCCGATGCCGTGCTCTTCCTCTCAAGCCCGCTCTCCGATCTCGTGCAGGGGCAGACGCTTGTCGTTGACGGAGGAGCCGCGATCCACGTCTGAAACGCATGCCAAGTCACGATTCTTATATCCTGCTCACTGGTGCGACCGGTCTTCTCGGCCGGTCATTGCTCCGAGACCTCGCCGCCGCAGGCCGGCGCGTGGCCGTGATCGTTCGTGGTTCGAAGACGGCCGGTGCTGGCGAGCGGGTCGATGAACTCCTCGACGATTGGCGGGAGGTCGCTGGTGTTGACGTGCCCTGCCCGGTCGTATTGGAGGGCGAATTGTCCGTCGATGGGCTCGGGCTCGCGGCGGAGCAGCGGTCGTGGATCGCGAGCAACGTCCGCGAGGTGATCCATTCGGCGGCGAGCCTCTCATTTCAACTCCGTGAGACCGACGGCGAACCCTACACGAGCAACGTCACCGGCACCCGGAACATGCTGGCGCTCTGCCGTGACACCGGCATCCGTCGATTGCACCACGTCTCGAGCGCGTATGTCTGCGGCCTGCGTCAGGGGCGGATCCTGGAGAGCGAACTCGACGTCGGCCAGACCCCTGGCAACGACTACGAACGCAGCAAGATCACGTCGGAGGCTGAGGCCACCGGGGCTGGGTTTCTCGACGTCGTCACCGTCCACCGCCCCAGCATCATCGTCGGCGACCTCGTGAACGGCTTCACGAACACGTTCCACGGCTTCTATAAGCCGTTGCGGATCGTGCAGCCTTTCGTCCAGGCGTTCGTCGGCGCGGAGATGGAGCCCGGCTCACTCCTCGAGGTGCTCGGCATGACGGGGAGCGAGTGCAAGAATCTCGTCCCGGTCGATTGGGTATCAGCCGCGATGACGCGGATCATCCTCGACGAGTCGCTCCATGGCCGGACCTACCACTTCACGTCGGATACGCCGACGAGCGTCGGCACGCTCTGCAGCGTGTTCGAGGGGCTGGTGGTGGAGATGGCCGCGGAACTCGAGCGGCAACGACAGACGCAGGCGGCGACTGGGGCCGGCCGGCCGAAGCCCGCGGCCGCCTTCGATCCGCTCACGCTCGGCAAGCTGTTTCTCGATCAGATGCACGTCTACAAGGCCTACTGGCGGGACGATCCACGGTTTGACGCGACCAACACCCACCGGTCCGTGCCGGGCCTGCCGGCGCCGGCCCTCGACGAAGAGACGATCCGCCGGCTCTGCCGGTTTGCGATCGCGAACAACTTCCGCTGGCCACCGCCGGGCCGTGTGCAGCGGCCGTCGAGTGCGAGGGCCTCGCTCGAAGGACTGCTTGGCCAGGCCGCCTGGTCGGCGCCGCGTTCAACCTCCGCGGTCGGCCTCGCGGCCACCGGAGCCGGCGGCGGACAGTGGACAGTCGCGACCGAGAACGGCCGGCCTGTGTCACTCCATGTTGGTCTGCCCGCGGCGTCGGTTCCGACGGTCTGGCTGTCCGCGGAATCGCTGGAGCGGCTGCTCGCAGGCGACGCAACGGCCGCCGATCTGCGTGACCGTGGCGCACTCGCCATCGAGACGGGCGACCCCGCGGGCCGTCGTCTTGCGATCGACATCATCGGCCGGCTCACCTCGCGGCCGGCGTCGCTTGCCCACGCCTAGCACGGTCTATCGGCCGCAACGAACGCCGCGGTTCGGGGCTGCCCACGCCCCGTCGCCGGACGTTCGCTTCGGGCATCCTGCCCTCCGCTCACTCGATGC